>NZ_LGYY01000109.1:0-110795 GCF_001308045.1 Shewanella sp. Sh95 | reverse complement strand
CTTAGCTTTCCACTGGGCGATAGCGTCCTCATCAATCCAGAAGGTAAGTGAGCCACGATTAATTAAGGCTTGATTGTATTGCTTCCAGTTAGTTGTTTTATAGCGAGGTTTTGACACGATTGATGGGTGAGTTGATAGGCTATGCCGATCAGATCACCAGCTATGGTTTTAGTTCAACTGATTTAGGAAACAAAGCCAGTATAACACTGAATTCATGAAGCATACATTGACATACGTTCTCTATGTATGAGATATCAATGTAAACTGACTTCAATCTAGTCGTTCATGTTAAAAATGAGCATTCCTTCATTAGGTTTGCGGTATAGGAACTTAAGAACTAGAACTCTAAACATCGGTTTAAGCTTAAGATTCAATTTTACAACGTAACAAGCTATTAGATTAATACAGAGGAAAGAGTATGCAAAGAATAAATTGTAACGAATCCACCTCAGTAAGGGTTGGAATGAGAGCTGCCTTGCTGATATTGGAAAAATGGAACTGCAACCAGCAGCAAATTCAGACTTTGCTAAAGTTACCTGAAAAGTATAACAACCTTGATATTGAAAAGGTGAACTTCAGTCAAGACCAAATAGTACGGATCAGCTATATACTGAATATTCACGCTGGGTTAAGTGCGTTTTTTAGTAACCCTGAAAATATTTATGGGTTTATGAACATGGTCAACCATAATGAACCTTTTAATGGCACAAGGCCAATAGATGTCATTTTCAACGGAAATATCAATGACTTCAAGATAGTTATGAGCCATATAGATCAGTTTGTTATACGCTAAATTTACCCTTTCTTCTTTAGCGTTTTCACGAAAACCTAGTCCATCTCAACACTATTAGGCATTTTACATTTAATGTTCTTTAAAATTTCAGAGTGACACTTTAAATCCTACAATCTTAAAAATTTTTTTTGTAACCTTGAAAAACTTTATTCTGTAACCATAGAAAACTTTATTCTGTAACCATAGAAAACTTTATTTTGTAACCTTAAAAAACTTCATCTCACAAAAGCCACAACAAAATAGATAACAGTCCAATTTAATTTTCACAAAGAGTAGAATTCAATGTTAGCAAATTGCCTCTGTAGTTCTAACCAATAAACGCACTCCAACCTATTCCCAAGATAGAACTGATGATTTAAGATGCACAAATACGCTTACCAAAGCCGTACTTATCATCTTATTCTTCTGATGGGCAGGATTTTATGGAATAACGGGATAAATAGTCACCTTACAACCAGAATATAAATAATAAATAGTGTCAACAACTGGAAGCAACATGATTAATGCAACTGCTTAAATGCACTCAATAGGCCAATTAAAAAACTTAAAATTAAAAAAACATAAATAAAAAACTATTCCTGTGACAAAACTAGCTCATGAATTGAAGATATTTACCATTTTTTTGTGATTTAATCTAAAGGCTTGGACGTTGGAGCTTGGTTATGAGTATCGAGAAATCTAAAAAAGTACTGCCCAATTTATTTTCACAGCACCAACACCCAGCACTTGTGAGACTGCGGGCAAATGAAAAGGTTAAACAGTGTGTCCCGCAGAACCGCACCTCCGCCTCTTTTGTTGCACTTCAAGTAGCGTTAAATGAAAGCACTATTCCACATGTCATCAGCACATTAAACACGCTTACACCTTCATTATCTTACCCAAAGTCTGCACGATGCCGTATTACGCAGGCTCATCAAATTCAAGCTGCAAAACAAGCAGAATCCCCAGTTGTATCTAAAATGCAACTAGCTCACTTAACGCAACTCTCTCCCAGTGCGATTCATACCTCAGATATCGGAAAAGGATATGAGTAATGGGAAAGCTACAAGCTAATGCTAAAAGTAATAGACTAAAAAATTCCGGCGGTGTCATGCCCGATAGACTCGGTACTAACACAGCGTTAATGAAGATGTTTTACCAAGCCGAAAAACAGAGTCATGAAACCAACTCAGGCAAATTATTAGTTGTTTTGTTGTATTTGTGGCTTACTCAGCAGTTAGATGACTTTCTCCTGCACGCCAATGAAAAGCCTCTCACAGTAGATGATATTCCCGACTGCCACAAAGTGAAAAACAGTGATACATGCGAAGCACATCGATTCAAAAATCATAAGTTTGAGGATGGCAAGTCCTGGACCTATTACGCGCGTGCAACCATTACTCAAAACGGCGAGAAAAAATTCGAATGGCAACCCATCCCTAATAGCTTAATCCACATTTTCAAACCCTTCGTTAGCAATCACAGCTATAACGTTTCATGGCTAACGGCAGCTGAAAAACAACAATTGCTTAATCTGCTCATGGCCAAATGGCGAAAACCTGCTGAGATCGAACACTTTCCAGCAATAAGAAAGCAATTGTTTTTTAAGTACATAACAAGTTGTATTCGCACAGATAATAAACTGTCTAGTTTAACTAAATCATTATTATTACCTACTGATATACGGCACCATCGCCATGCCGCGGTTTATCAGCAAAAAAACAGTGAACAAGTTCGCGCTGAGCTATTTCACGCACAAGATCGGTATCTCAGTCGATTATTCACTCATGCAAACTCTCTAGGTGTGAGCAAACTGCTGACACTCACATTCTCGTCGAGTTCAAAAGTAGGTAAAGCCACACTTCCCAACATTTCGCTATTAAATGATAACGCCAAAAGAAACATTCCTGCTGACATTACAAGCTCAAAAGTGGGTGTGAGTTTTCATAGTAAATGGGTTGGTGACGACTTAGAAAAATACGCAGACGAGTCTGTGTGCTACGGCAGTAGTCGACTTATACCCGAGAGTGAGATTGTTGCGATTTTTCGTCATCTTCATGACGAGATAACTTCATCTAAGCCTGAAAACAAAGCTGGTCAAGCCGCTTTAATTCATTATCACAATCTCTGCGCTAACCATACTGCGCTGTTATTTATACTGCTTACGGGCATGCGCCCTACCCATGCTATCTCTATCAATAAACAATCACACTATGATTACCGCCGCACGACAGTATCTGATAAAGGCTTTCAACGCGAAATCAGAATTTGTGACTATCTGAGACAACAAATTCTGCATTACACCACGCTGCAACAAAAACTCAGTTTGAAGCTGAATTTGAGCAATGCTCTTCCCTGGGCATGGAGTTTATATGATGCAAATAATCAAGCGACTGCAATATCAGCAAAATCGCTGCGACAATTTTTACATCAAAGAGCCAATGGCATTGTCCCCTATGTGTTGCGTCATCAATTTGCGCAAAGTGCCGCTACCAGCATTATACATAAACTGACAACACACCAAATTGATCGCTTAATGGGACACGCGGAGTACGGTGAACATCTGGGCAGTGACCATACATTTCCAGCAAGCATAAAACAACAAGACTTATTTCTTGATAGTCTGCCGGCTCGATACGGGTTAAAGGAGTTGAAATATGTCTAGTTTATTCAACAAATTAAACCCTGTTGAGATTTACAATTATCACCAACGTCAGGGCTTGTCAAACGCTGGCATAGATGCCATTAGCTGGGTGATCAGCCAGTGGCCGAACCCAACACTCAAAGCCTCAAACCTTTCAGCTCAAAAGCCGACTAACATATCAATCTGCCAACCCCAAAGGCGTGAAATCACTCTTCAAGATTTACAAGTCATCAATAAAATCATTAGCTCGGTTCCTACAGGCAAGCAACGTCACTATAAAAGTGCGCTAGAAGCCATTATTGTCTACCTCAAAGAAGTACTGAAGTGGCAAACTCCTGGAGTTGAAAAGCTGCCTTGGCCAGATCCTGATTTAAGATGGTATGAACGCATCACCGCTCAAGCAAATGATGCATTTAAACTGCAAGCAGAGTATGAAAACGTCAAAGCTCAGTTCTTGCAACAGCGCTCCGCACTGTCAGCTGAGTTTATGGCATTGATTATTGCACTTGAAATTGCGCCACTAACCATTGCACATCTCGTCAACATCATTAACGACAAAGAAAGTATTCAGCATATTGAAAGACAAACATATCTGAATATCAAACACTTAGACAAGTCATCAAACCAAGACGATCTACCGCAATCAAGCCGGTATCACCTGCCCTTATTTGTCTATCAATCATTGATGGAATATCAGGCATATTCGCATAGCAAGCTAACTGAAAAGCAGTTGCTAAAAAGATTAGAAACCTTATTAACGTCATTCTCCATATCAACTCAGGTCTCTCGTCATTACCAGCACCTTTTTCAAGCCGTTTGGCACTATCGCGATCATGTCGTTCCTACATTCTTAAAAGATATTAGTTACCCAGAACGTCATGTCGCAACCCCTTTAGTCTCGGTTGACAAGAAGGACCAACAACGACAATTAGTGAGAATTTATGGCATCGATTATGACGAAATGGCAGTTACCGCAATACCTAAAGCCAATCAAGCCTCGAAGAAATGGCCGCACCTCGAACTGCAAAATAATCGCAATAAGATTACAGAATGTGTCCATGACCTTAGTCATTGGCCTGTAGACAATATCCTGCCAACAATGCTCTATCGATACACGTTAGAACTCATCAATTTCGGTGGGGTAAAAAAGCAAAAACTCGCAGACAGCACCATCAAAAAATACTGCAATATTCAATTAAAACTCACGAGCCCGCTCAGTTATGACCAAGCAATAGACCAAGAACTACTACAACAATGGAGCCACAACATTTATGACAATTTAGCGACTGAAACAGAGCAACTGATCATGCTGTATTTTTTTCGCTTTATGCGTCACCAATCACTCACAGACCATTTAGACATTAGCCAGTTCGAACCACCACTCAGCCCTCCAGGTGTTGATCCATTTCGGATCTCAATAGAACAGTTGCATGAAATCGTCGCAAAGCTCATCGCGCCGCCCTCCGGGGGGTTATTGCAGAGGTTATTTTGCGCAGTCACTGTCATTATCAGCTATTTCGCAATGTTGCGCCGAGGAGAGTTACTGCGTCTTCGTTTAAAGGATGTATTTGTTGATCCAGCGAATAAACAATTGTTTCGTTTCAATATCACAAATACTAAGGAGGGGACGACCAAAAGCAGACATTCACGCGTTGTCTATACCGTCATACCGGAAGAATTCGCAATTCTAGTCAGAATTGTGATAAAAAACAGTGAACTTTGTGAACCTCACCAGCATTTGATCGGCTTCACAGAAGAGCCATACCATTCACGGCAGTTGCAATACTTATTACCTGTCACTAAATGCATCAAAGCAATATGCGGCCAGCAAGCGCGGTTTCATCACCTGCGTCATAGCGGTGTACATTTATTTATGCTGCAAGCACTACACCTTGCATACAATCTGCCGCCAGAGCAAACCACGAATACAGAGCAAATGAAACGCTTACTCCATGATGACGTGCTTGCTGCGCGATTTGACTATTGGCTTGAAGGGCAACCATTTTCACTGTGCAATGATGGGATTTTGTTAGATGAAATGACTCGTCAAATCGGACACGAGTACTATGCAACAACTCGATGGTCCTATCTGCACGATATAGACTGGCTTTACCCATTCTATCGGCCAGGCTTTGGTGAATCACAGCCTCGAGAATTCTCGCATAGTGAATTGCGATATTTGCTGGGGTTAAAAAACGACTCAAATGATCTATCACGTCAACTCGCTTTAATCAGCCCTGATTACCAAGCAAAAGACATTAACCAGAAGCGTCAAAACCACGTCTTACTCACAGAGACAGCACTGAGACAACATCTATTTAAGACGAATAAAAATAGTGTCGCCCAAAAGCCGCTCAGCGATTTTCATACAGTCTCGATTGCACAAGACACCGTCAAGTATCATCAAAAATGGCTTGGTAACGCCAACAAAATTTCTCATGACTTTCTTCAATATCTATTTCTTGAAATGCGAAAAGTAAAAGAGGTTAACTGGCCGTTATTAAGCCAAATCTCGCAATCTCCAGGCAAATATCAATTCTTGCCAATGACCAAAGCGCAAATCACAGCACTCAGTAATTTGCCAGCAATCGTGCTAAGCAACGGCATACATCCAGCATTAACATTAACCTTGGCGTGTAATGTCAAAAATGCACGACATTTTGCAGCAGTATTTCGTCAGCCACTGTGGCGCTGGTTAGCGCCCAGCTTTGTGTTAACCGTGAATAGAAAAACAAAAATCGACATTCTATTAAACAGGTTAAAAGACCATTTTGCTCAATCGGGTGAAACAATAACGCTTCAAAAACAACCTGTTGGTCAAAGCGAACTGACCATCACTCTGACGCCCAAATTGAGTGAAACCAAACTAAACCCTCATAAGCAGCACGCTAAGTTAGTGGATCTGCAATTTGTCATTCAACAAACACAGCTGTTTCTCTCACATTTTCAACAGACTAACTAGGAGTATTATGTCAAAATTAATAATTTCGAAAAGCAAATCCCCCTTGTTTATCAACATGATAAATGCACTAGACAAACATCATTCGGATGCATGTATCAGTGTGTTTATCGACAGCGATAACAGCCGTATGCTCCTTATTGGTGGTGCCCCTGGTCAATACGGACAAATCGAAATACCTCTCGAAAAAGGCCATGGTTTGAAGAACGCCGAATTTTCGATCCCTTTCGATTTTTTCATGTGCATGAAAGAGCAGCAGCAAGAGTTTAATACCCTAGCCAATCAGTATATTTTTGAACTCAGGTACAAAAATGGTAAATACATCAATATCGAGTATTGTTTATTACTCAGAGACGACAAAAAGATTGATGATTCGATACATTTCCCAATGTCCCGTTTTGAATTAGACGATGCTCATGAAAATCATATTCAATATCAGGTGGCCAATACTCAACGTGCTTATCATGAGCTGAACAGACGCTCGATTGTTGACATTATCAATTCAACCAATTCACTCATACCCTTTGATTTTGTTGAATTTAGAAAAAATGAAAAAGAGATCCGCTTTCAGAAAAATGGTGAAGTCACGACCAAACGATTACAAGACAATATCGACTTACCTCATACCCTCCCCTTGACTGAGGCCGCGAGCCAAACACTTAAAACGCTGTATATGAACTCTGAAACAGGCAGCATAGCGTTTTGTTTAGAGGGTGAACTACTCACGTTTAAAACTGACCAACACACGCAAAGTATTTCTCTGGAAGGCATAGATCAATTTCATCAAAAAATAACGCAGGAGAGCAGGTTACTCCTTGAATTTGCGTCTAATTTATACGATTTCAAACAGTTAAATAACATGATCTTAAAAGAAACCAGCGTTAGATCGCTCAATACTGCGATGCTACTGTTTGACAAAAACAAACTATTCTCATGCATGCTCCCAGGTCGTCGGGAATTCATACGAGAAGTGAGTGTCAAGCACCTCCATAATCACAACGCATTATTGTTTTCTTATTCGCCTCGCACTCTCAAAGACATGAAATTGAAAATTTTTGCTAAAGGAGGCGAGATCCGCATTACGTTAACGCAAAATCAAACCGGTGAACTGAAACTTAATTTCTTTGATAAGCCAGAGGATACCTCACCGTTTGATAGCCTTAACTTAGTATCAGAACAATCACTGTTAGCAGATTATCTAAAATTAAAAAACGAATACCTAAACACTTACGATGACCGGTACATTTTGCCGCCATCGCGCCAAGGAGAATTTGATTTATTTGCCGAACAACCAAGCGATGTGCCAGCAGAAATTGATGCCCCTGTTAATGAAATGGAGTCGCATGCGCAATACACCGACACGACAGAAACCCAAACAGAAGATAAACTCAAGAACGCTCGTGTTTATTCGCCAACGACTCATCCTGATTTAGCACCTAAACCGCACAATAAGCATTCTGAAAACATCACAGATAAAAGTAGCAATTTAGCCAATATCGATGAATATGGGTTTGCCGATGATTAAGTAAGCTCTCAAACAGTAAACTGAATACGGTTACGTGTGGTTGTGTGTGTGGTGGGGTAAATGACGGCAACAAACTTACGCTAAATTGCCCAACAATTTTCATTGGCAAATGGTCAATTTAAAAAGCGGAGCAATTTAAAACAAAGTACTGGACAAATAAACAGTATTAGTTATATTGATAGGTGTGTTTTTAACCAATAGTTGGCAAGCTGCAACTATTGGGAAAGGGACATTTCAGGTTGAGTTGCGCGATGTAAAAGTGCAGTTAACCTAATAAATAAGCAGTTGGGAGAGAGCGGCGGCAACCACTCTCCCCCGTACCGGCTGCGAACCGCTATTAACAGACCCCCAGCCGATGGCGAAATTCTAACGAATTCCATCGGATAGGGACAGTGCTATTTGATGGAGGCCACCTATGGCTCATATTCGTGTACGTCCAAATGGGCGTATTCAGTTCGACATGCATCTTTATGGCTGCCGTTTTCGTGAAGGCACAAAAATGCTGGCCACACCTAAAAACCTTGCTACTGCCAAAACTACGCTCAAAAAAATGAACGCTGAGATAGATTTAGGCTGCTTTCAATACCGTGACTATTTTCCCAAAAGTAAAAAAGTCGCTCAATTTGAGCAGTTGCAGCGTGACAAACATCCTGATCGTGAATATCCATTTTTCAATGATTTTGCTTATCAGTGGTTTGAACGCAAAAAGGCGACGTGGAAAAATAGCTATAGAAACACCATGCAAAACGTTTTAGATAAGTATCTGATCCCACAATTTGGCAATACATTGATGAATGAGATCACCCTATCGCAGGTTGATTTTTATCGCCAGCAGTTAATGCAAATGCTGAAAGCAGATAATACCCGTCAATTATCTAATCGACGCATTAATAACTTACTGTGGCCCATCGTCTCAATGGTGAGCCTCGCTGCAGAAGAATATAAATTTGAATACCCATTGAGACGCTATCGCTCACTTAAAGAAGAAAAGGCTGAGTCTCATCCCATGACCATAAAGGAGGTTAAACTTTTTCTATCCCACATTCCTCAGGAATGGAAAGATTACTTCATCATTCGCTTTTGGACCGGCATGCGCAGCTGTGAAATACATGGATTAGAGTGGCAACATGTTGATTTTAGTCACCGCTTAATTCGCATACGGCAAAACTGGGTGAATGGGGAAGTGTGTGATGTGAAAACACCAAAATCTCGGCGTGATCTTAAGATGTGTGACACGGTATACGATGCCTTTAAACGCATTAAAAATTTGGCACTGTCAGAATCAGGCTTTGTGTTTACGGGCAAATCAGATGCGCCACTGGATACCCATTTTGTTAGCAAAAAATTATGGTACCCGACACTCATTAAAGCGGGACTGAAACGTCGACGAGCTTATGAAACTCGCCACACCGCGGCAGTGCTGCATATCGCAGCGCTAGAAAATCCACTGTATATCTCACAAATGCTTGGCCACAGTGATACACGGTTATTATTTGATGTCTACGCACCTTATGTTGCAAACGCATCCCGAAACGATGGCAGCGCGTTTGATAAACTCATGCGCAACGAAAACATGCTGTAAAACATTCTGAGCCATAAGTAAGTATTCACATGTTGGATGAAATCCCGAAATCATCGGTAGCAGTCGGTGATCACAACGCTAAAATCGATTAACAGATGTGGTCACCGAAATACCAGAAAAGCAATTTGAATTGACGCCAAGACGATTATTTTACATCAAATGAGTAACAGCGTTACCGCTCCACAGAGCTAAACCAAATTACCAGATAAGTAACTTAGTGAAGACCTAAGGCTGAACTCGTACAAGGCATAGGTCTTCAGATGATTACCTTATAAGTAACAATCTGTAGACCTATTAGTTCGAGTAACCGTCGATCTCGTCTATTGTAAGCTGGCCAGATAGCGAACGATCGTATGGTCAATGTTGTGCCACACAAAATCTGACATTCCCCCTCAGTGGTAATCAAATGCAGGAGATAGAACACTTGATAAAGAAGAGTACAGGTGCTGTCATCGATGCGGGGATCCCACTTTTATACCGTCATTCGTAAACTGTGAGTTACGTAGTGACGCCCCATAGCCGCTTTTAACCTGCTGTAATCCTTAGCAAAGCGGCATCCAAAGGACACTAGAGCACTTCGCCGCTAGAGTCTAGTTCCTAGAGCCACGTAGTGGCGTTCTAGAGCGATTGTGTGCGTCCTGAAGCGTTTTTTGCAGCGGCATAGCCGTTACGAAGCAGCCCCCTTGCGCTATTTGTATTGCCAAAATTCATCAAAAGTTTCGTCATTAAACATAGCAAGATCAAAAATGTCGTTAAAACTCCCCCGTCGGCTACGTTGGTTTAATTCCTTTTGTATCGCTTGTACTGTTTTGATCTTAGTCACTTTTGCGAGTAACTCTTCAGTTTCAATCGTGAGATGATCACCATATTGGGCCAACTCCCTAGCGCGTGATGCTTTTGAACCACTACCAAAACGTTGCCAAATCATACTTTTAATATCATTACCATTCTGCATTGATTGATAATCTTGATTTAATAAACTAATTTTAACCTGCAACGCAGCCTCAATACGTTTAACCATATCTGCATCGGCTTCAAGCTTATACTCTGGTAGATATTCAAGGGCCAACATCAGCAAAGCGACAGCATCCTTGCTTTTCTTGGCTTGAGACAGTTGCTGCATCAACTCTTTTTTCAGCGCCTTTTTAGCGGGCTCAGGCTCTTTATCGGGATGAAATTGATTCGCCAATTGTCGATACAATTTGGTCATGGTTTTATCGCTAAATAACTCAAGGCTTAATGCTTGCTCTGGTTGACTCGATTCAAAGAAAAAATCATCCTCTTGGGCATCATACTCAGCCTCATCTTGCTCAAACGCATTGTCAGCGTCGCCGTCATCAAAAGCTTTATTGTGCTGCTCAGCCAATTTTTGCTCAAAAAATGCCTGGAACTTCGCCGGTTCATCAATGAGTTCAGACAGTTGCGCATCGTCTATATCCAACTCAAAGCCAAACATAGATTCTAACTCTTCACGAAAAGCATCAAGCTCGTGCTGACCAATGTCTTGCTTAGGCAAGGTTGCTTGATAAGCCATAAGCAAGCTAGTGAAGCTATCGCGTATTTCGTGAGTATTGATAGGATTAAACGGGTTCGATTCAATAATACTTATTTCTTCGTCAATCCATTCTAGCAGCGCCTCCCTTTGGCGACCTTTAATGGATTTACGCGGCACAAAAGTCAATAAATGACGCACCCATTGGGCTGAGGCATCACATACGGCCTGCTCTTTTTCAAGTAATTGTGAGGTGAACTCGCGATAAAAACCCTCTAATTTTGTTTGATAACGTTTATTTCTTAATTGTTTTTTTTCGTAGTCTTGCCACAATTTTTCGAGTGTTTGCGAGCGGTTACGTGATTGACTTGAAGCCGAAGTATTGATGATGCTCATTAATGACATAAATATTTTCTTTTGATGAAATGTTTACAAACCCGAGTGACCCAAAGTACAAAACTCGCATACCAAAATAGCGAAAAACGTGACGACATCCTTAGCAAAGCGACGTTCGAAGAACGCTAGAGCGCTTCGCAGCTAGAGTCTAAAGCCAGCTTGTGAGTATCCTAGATTCTCGTGACTAAAGACCGTCCTCGATTCTCACTGCCGCAAGCAATTACTTATAAACCAAGCAATGATTGATCAGTTGATTCTGTATGCTTTGTCGTTGGTTCAAAAAAAGTAGCACAGTAACAAGAGACTCATCATTAATGTAGCTAACCTCGTACAGTATTCTAAAATCCTCTTTTATCGCGTGCCTTACTTGAGTAATGCCAAGTTCAACTAACTCTTGACATAATGCATGGCTCAAAGGATTTTGCGTCACAGATGCTTCAAATGCCTCAATAACTGCCTCAACTCTCTCAATAATAGTGATCTCGTCATGCCATTGGGAATAGTGAGATATAGCACTATCTACGGTATCTTCAAATGTCTTGGTATATTCAAGTTTTACCACAGACATACTACTTATTATCCTTTAAAGCCATTTTACGACCCGCCAAGCGTTCCTTGAATGCACTTGATGACATAGTGCGGCCATTTTGTTGATCGCTTTTTGCAAAACTGACTAGCTTGAGTAAAGCTATCGCCTCATCACGTCGATTTCTATCCGCTACCGACTCGATAACGTAAGCAGGTACACCATTTTGAGTAATAATCATCGGTTCATCGAGGGTTAAGCTCGCGGCATTTTTCTTCAAAAAACTGATTGTTTCTATGTTCATAGGTTGATGCCTAGTTGATTAATTGAAAATAAGAAAACCCATTCACTAAGCCAAAATCATATCATGCGATAGATTAAAGACCAAAAAAAGACTAAAAAAAGACTATAAAAAAGACTAAAAAAAGACTAAAGACATCAAAACGCTCAACGCCGTGCTGACGGTTGACAGATTACGAATTACGGAACGCTCCAAGCTCAACTCACCGTCAGGGCACAGCCCGTTCCGTAACCTGTAATCGCAAAAAGCGGCATTCCTAGCCCCTAGCAGCGAGCTTGCGAGCGTCCTAGCAGTTGCGCAGCAACGTCCTAAATTCTCGCGCCACGCAGTGACGTTCCGTAGCCGCAAAGGGGCGTAGAAGCTAGAGCGAGCTTGCGAGCGTCCTAGGGCCGAAGGCCTCCTAGCAGCAGCGCTTTTTGCTGCGTTCTAGCAGTTGCGAAGCAACGCCCTAGAGTCTTGCGGCCGAAGGCCGTCCTAAATTCTCGCTCCTCGCTTATGCCGCTTTGACTGCCTGTGCGATATATTCAGCTTGTTGTTGGGTCAAGGCAATGTCCGTGGATTCAACCATCACTCGAATTAAGGGTTCAGTGCCAGATTTACGTAATAATACTCGCCCTTTATCTTCTAAAACTTCCTCAGCGGTTAGCACAGCTTGTTTAACACTGTCTTTAGCCAAAATGCTATCGGCACTGCCAGATGATAAACGCACATTAATAAGTACCTGTGGCAACTTTGTCATGCCCGCTTTAATGTCGGCTAAACGTTTGCCTGACTCTAAAATGGCTTTAAGTACCTGCAGGGACGCCACAATACCATCACCCGTTGAAGCATGCTTTAAACTCAAAATATGCCCAGAACCTTCGCCGCCCAGTTGCCAACCCGTTTCTTTAAGCTGCTCAACCACATAACGATCGCCCACCTTTGCACGTACAAAGGGAATGTCCATTTGCTTAAGGGCCAGTTCTAAACCAAGGTTTGACATTAAAGTACCAACCACACCGCCGACCATTTCACCTTTTTGGAACGCAGCTTGTGCCAGAATAAATAAAATTTCATCACCATCAACCACATGGCCATTATGATCAACAAACATGACTCGGTCGGCATCACCATCGAGCGCAATACCTAAATCCGCTTCATTGATCATTACCGCAGATTGCAAGCTATCTAAATGTGTTGCACCACAATGATCGTTAATGTTCACGCCGTTGGGTTTGTCGTTAATGCTAATCACCTCGGCCCCTAACTCGCGATACACATTGGGTGCAATATGGTAGGCCGCGCCATGGGCGCTATCGACGACAATCTTTAGTCCCGCCAAGCTTAAATGATTCGGGAAGGTGCCTTTACAAAACTCAATATAACGACCGGCAGCATCATCAATGCGACGCACTTTACCCAGTTTTTCAGAAGCTACACATTGCAATGCATTATGCTTAAGCGCTTGCTCTAATAGCGCTTCAATTTCAAGCTCTTGCGCATCATTTAACTTAGTACCCGTGTTTGAAAAAAACTTAATACCGTTATCATAAAAAGGATTATGGGAAGCACTGATCACCACGCCAGCATCGGCCCTAAAAGTAGATGCTAAATATGCCACCGCAGGCGTTGGCATAGGGCCAATCAAAGCCACATTGACACCAGCGGCTGAAAAACCCGCTTCCATAGCAGATTCCAGCATATAACCACTAATGCGGGTATCTTTACCAATCAACACTTCTTTAGTGCCAGTGGACGCCAGCACAGTGCCAGCCGCCCAACCTAACTTCATCGCAAAATCAGGCGTTATAGGGAATGTACCCACCTTGCCACGCACACCATCGGTACCAAAATACTTCCTAGACATACAGCATCCTTAAAAAGTCTTAAAAACAAAAATGCCAATTCAGTTGAATTGGCATTTAAAAATAGAATTAAATCAATTAGCTAAAAGCTAGTCCTTACGTACCCAAGTCAAAATTTGCCATACGTTCGATAAAGCCCAATTATAACTGATAAATATAGCCAAAAAAGCGGTAAACATTATCCATTCAGGAACTTGTACCATCTCAGCACCCACACCAATGATGGCAAGCAAAAACGAGGCTATGGAAATTCTAATCAAGGTTTGCTTACGGTTATAACCCGCACGCTCAAAAATATGGTGTAAATGATCACGGTCAGGCTTAAAAGGTGACATGCCCTTTTTCACCCTTCTATACATAATTGCCGCCATATCCATAAGTGGAATAGCAATTAAATACAATGCAGTAACAGGGGAAAATACTGCGCCACCTTGCATAAGATGACTCCCTGTTTGTGTGCCAATCACTAGCAACCAAACAACGGTTAAGCCAATCAACATACTGCCAGCATCACCCATAAAGATCTTATCGAAAGACTGAAATGGCCATCTCAAGTTGAACAATAAATATCCAACAATTGCACCAATAAACAACAAAGGCAGCATAAACCAATCATTACCAGCCCAATAAAACAGGATGGCTAAAGCTGCAAAAGTCACTAGGCTTAACATACCCGCTAGGCCATCAATTCCATCGACCATATTAAATGCATTTATCGCACCGATAACGGCTAAAACCGTAACAAAAATACCAACATAGCCAAGCTTAAATTCAAAAAAGTATAAAATGTTACCAAAGGACGTTAAGTAAAGACCTGCACCGAAAATTAAAATAGATGCGGTAATCACCTGCGCCGCCATTCGAACGCGAACGGACAGATCATACTTATCATCGAGTACACCAAGAAAAAGGATTAAAGCTGCGGATATCAAATAAAGGTTAAAGATTTGGCTTTGCTCTATCACAATGCTCGAAACCAATAGCACACTGCAATAGATAGAAACGCCACCAATCAAAGGGATAGCACCGACATGCAACTTACGTTCATTGGGTAAATCGACTAAACCAACACGTTGAGCGATAGGATTTAAGACTTTAATTGCAACACAAGTTAAACAAAAAACACTCAAAAGCGGTATGAGGTATTCCATCACTCTCTTCCTTTACTAGCAACTGATGCCAAACGACTTTAAAAAAAGTCTATTTCAAAAATATGACAATGGAGTATAGCAGGAGGCGATTTGCTAGATAAGCAGTAAATCAACATTTTTTAACCGCCCGAAAAGTCTAAACTGAACGCATAAACTTAACATGACGATTTAAAAAAGCTGTAATACGCCAAATATTACTCAATACAGTAAAATACGCTGCAAAACTCAATAAAAATGCAAAAAACATAATATATTCATCAACTTTAGCCAGCTCAGACCAAATGCCAACTCCCGCCATCAAGGTGGCAGCAGCACAAATAGCCAATAAGGATTGAAAAGATGACAAACCTATACGTTGGCAGATATGGTGTAAATGCTCGCGATCCGGCTTAAATGGCGATTGGCCCTTACGAATACGACGGATCATAATGCACGCCATATCCATCAGCGGTAGTGCAATCAACCATAGCGCAGTCACAGGGCGGATCGCTGTTGCTCTCTCACCTTGGCTTGCAACAATCAGCAACCAAATTACCGTAAAACCGATAAAAATACTCCCAGCATCGCCCATAAACACCTTAAAACGCCGCCCAAACGGAAAACCTAAATTGAGCATGATATAAGGCAACATGGCGGTGACTAACAGGGCACAAAACAAGGCAAAGTTAGCCATGCCATGCCAATAAAACAGCAAACCCAAGCCGCCAAAAGTGACGGATGCTAAGCCGCCCAATAAGCCATCAATCCCATCGACCATATTAAAGGCATTAATAGCACCAATAACCGCCACCACGGTTAGCACATAGCTAGCAAGTTCAGGTATTTGTAACGCCTCGCTCCCCATCAAATACCCAAGATTATGTAAACTACGTTCACCCAGCACTATCATTGCAATTGACACCAAGGCTTGTATCACCAAACGCAGCTTAAAACTGATGTCATAGCGGTCATCAATGGCCCCCACTATCACCAGCGCCAACGCACACCCCATATACAAATATGGCAAAGTCAACAATTCAGGTAACCACAGTAAGGCAAGCAGCATAGTCACAAAAACCGAAATCCCACCTACTAAGGGAATTTGTCCAGTGTGTTGCTTACGTTCATTAGGTTTATCAACTAAGCCAGTACGTTGAGCAACCTTACGAAATACAAACAAACAGATAAAAGAAAAGAAAAAAACGAATAAAACAACGAAAATTACAGACATAAAACTACTCAATAATTATTCAGTATAAAAAATACTAAAGTACTAAAGTACTAAAGTACTAAAGTACTAAAGTACTAAAGTACTAAAGTACTAAAGTACTAAAGTACTAAAGTACTAAAGTACTAAGAGCCTCATAATTGAACTGCCATGCCTGACTCAAGGCATTTAGTAAACATCACTTGCAGCTAATCATGTGACAACCACTAATCAGAATGCAAGCAAGACTTAATTGATAACAGAATGTAACAAAAAAACAAACCAGCTTAAAACAGATATTATAAGTTACTTATTCAAAAAATGAGAACATCGCGTGAAATAATTCTGACTAAGGAGTCGCACCACAATAACAGCGATAAATTTTATGCGCTCATTAATTCAAATCCGAAGTGCACCATTCAGTAAATTAAGCAGCACAGCGTATTTCATTTTGGCATACTAACTAAACCTTTTATTCGATAAAAAGTCAAAAATCGTAAATAATATTTGCCACAACAGGAGGTATATAAATTCAAAGTAAAATGGAATGATACACATTAAGAAAAAACATTTTAGGAAAATCCCACTGCATATTACCTTACAAAACGAATTAGGCCATTGCAAACCGAATTTCTTTACAAAATAAAAAGGTATATATGACAAAGCATATAAAGATGAAAAAATTATAATTACCAGTACGTGTTCCAGATTATGAATAAACAGAAATGGTTTAAGAAAATATAATAAAAAATACGTCACAACCCTATACTTCTCAGATAACCGATTGTGTAAATAAAAAGTTACTGCAATAAAAATACAGGCTCCAATGGTATAGTTGAAAGTGAGTCCAAAAATAAAAAAACCTAACAAAGAAAGTAAAATAGCATAGAAGAAAACTTGTCCTAACGTTACAAATCTACCGTCTCTTTTTGTTACAGCTCCAGGTTCATTATCGTTTACACAACAAAAGTAATCATATATTGAGAAGTAAAGTAGCATACTAATAAGATAAAATAAAATAAAATAGCAAGCCGTATATTCTAAATCAAAATATATTTGATTAAAAATTATTATTGTACCCCAGTATTTTGCAAGGTATATAATAAAAGATGAAAAATTTGAGTTATAACGACTTGTGAAATAATACTCGCCAGGAAACGTCATGACACCACTCTTCCTTCCTTTACAAACCTTGAGCTTATTGCGTATTCAACAAGATCGCGATCAGCATCAAAGTCATCAGTGAAAAACTCGTCTATAACAATATTAGGAAAATTTTCTAGCAGCACTTTAACCTTGCCCTTATCTGGGATATACAAACTATACCGCCCTAAAGTTTCAAAGTTATTTACGAGTAAACTTGAACCTATCACTGTATATTTAAGACCTTTGAAGTCAAGAAAATCTTGTATGACAAACTGAAGAGAGTTAGATACTATTATGGCTTGTCCGGTTGGCGAAGAAATCAGCTCTCCAAATATCTCCTCATTTATATTATCATTTAAAATAGATGCAAATTCACGCGAAAAACTCTTCAAGTCGACCAAACAAAAACCTTTCAAGACCGAAATTCTAAGCTTAGAGTGTTTATTGTTATCAATAAATTTCAGTTTTAATAAGATTTTTGAAAAAAATTTTATTAAAAACAACTTAATCTTTTGAACAACTCCACTTTTATATACACAATAATCTACAAAACTGTATGTAGTATTCATATTGACAAGTGTAAAACAAAAATCAAAACAACGCATTATAGATATACCTTAAAATAAAAATAGGATACTTTGTAATAACCTTCTTGCGAACATGTTTCGCAAAAACTAGTCTATAAAGCCACCTTAGCTCAAGCTTATCTATAAGCTTAGGATAATAATCATTACTTTGATGTTGCGAGAAAAAACCTCCACAGGTTATAGCAAGTTTTAGCTGACTAAATTCTGTATGGGATTTCTTTAAATGTAACAAAAATTCTTCCTGGAGAGGAAACCCCATACCAGCAATTAAAATATCGCTTAATAAAGAATCCTCTATTATCTGCTGCCTATTTCCGTCATTAATGAAACCTGTTGATACAAATGAAAGATTAATGTTAGGGAATTTTCTTTTTATAAATTGAGAAAAATTTTTTATTTCATCCTCAGTGGCACCAACCAAAGCTACATTAAGTTGCTTATCAGCGCAGAAATTAAAAAAAGGATAAGCTAAAGAGGTAGAGTCAAAACTAATTCTATCTACCTTACTAGAGTGAAAAAAATTATTCAACTTAGTAAGTAAAATTCCATCTGAAAAAAAATAATCAATTTCATTAATCATCTCATCAGAAAGATCGTAATATGAAAATGCATTAACAAAAGTACTTAAGATAAGCTTATTTCCATTTTCAATATGGTTATATAGCTCATCAACATGTCGAGTTGTTGATAATTCAATCAAAGCGAATCCACCTTAAATATAAATCAAATCAATAGGTTCCTATCGAGCCATTAACTTTAAGCCTTGCATCTTTAAATGCTTTTAAAATTAGTTTAACTCTAATTAAACGTTCTGGAAATAATATTAAATATATAAAAGGCTCAATTAGCCATGTAAATATAAATCTTAACCTATATTTAAAAGGTACGTAGCTTGCTTTAAATAGCTTCAAAGAATCTCTGATTCTATAATATTCTCTTATAGGGGAGTATTTAGGGAAAGATAACTTTCCAATATTAACAGCAGAATCCCCTAAAGCGTGTTCTAAAGTAACTCTAGTATCTAAAACCAAAATATAATTTCTTTGTTGTATTCTCCAACATATATCCCAATCAGCATAATCAAGAAAAATGAATTCATTCCACCCATCTATCTCCTCAATTACATCATATTTTACCAACAAAGATGATGTAATAAGAGTCTTAACTGAATATAAGTTATCATTTAGAGAAACTCTATCTTTATTTTTAATGAGTTTTTTAGAATTTTTATCATAATATGAAGGACCAATGCATCCTACTTTATATTTTTTAGATAAAACCTCGAAATCTTCAATCAATCTTTCTATATGTCCGTTAGATATAGTTGAATCTTGATCAAAGAAGATCACAAACTCACTAGGTTTATCTCGAACATAACGAAGACCTACGTTAAATGCAGATGAAAGCCCAAGATTACCATCATTAAATATATACTCAACATTCAATCCTGAAAACAATTCTGAATTATCTTTGATTGGAGTGTTGTCCAATAAAATAACCCGATCTACTTGAAGTAGCAACTTTCTAACATTGTCAACAATTGACAGCCTTGGGTGGAATAATGTAACAAGTGCAGTAACTTTCATTGGGGATTAATTCGCCTTATTATTACATGGAAACTTACTATTTTGATGTGATAACATATTTATTGCAGATGAGAAAAAAAACAATGCACAAAACCCTATACTGCCAAGTAAAAAAGGATTTGTACTAGCCACTAAAATGTATATAAGCAAACCAACGCCTAAAAACACAGTGTCAATTTTTAATCTCCCATAAAAAGATCTAAAAATTGGTGGTAACCAAATAAAAAATAATATTAAAATTGTTGCTGTTAGCCCATATCTTCGAACAGTCTCATATAGGGTCAACTCTGTGAGCATAGTAAATTCATTAAAACCTTGAGTGAAGAATGAAGACCCAGCGGCCCAACCAAATACTATCATCCTAAAATAATCTGAACTAAATTCATTAAGATATGATTCTTTATGTAAAGCTTTAACAGCTAAGGAACCTTCAGTCACATCAGATAAAAGTAGATACATGATTATGATGCTACCTATTGATGATAAAAAAGCAAAAAAAATACTGACAATTATTCGACCGCGTAGATAATTAATAGCCATGACATATAAGAAAACTAATATAGATGCAGCTAACATATTTGCTCTGGCCGCAGTAAAAACAAGCCCTAAAAAAAGAATAACACAAGTGCCTTTGTTGATATTCGAGTTTTTACGAATCGAATTAGATAAATAATATGCTAACGCAGGAATTAAACAGGGCGCAGTTGAATAATATACACCAGGGACCCACCAATCCAATATTTTCCTATCCCTAATCATAAAAATAAAAGCTACCTTGTCATTTTCTATAGACTCAAAAAATGTAATCAAAATCCATTTAACATCATTCCAAATAAAACATACAATCCAAACAACTATAATGAACAAAGCAACTATTTTTGCTGAAATTAAATACGCATCAATAGTTACATTTCTATAGCGCTGATTATCAAAGACAAGAAGAAGTAAATATAAAAAACCTAAAGAAAAAAACAAACCATGGAAAACATCTACATTGCTTCCCGGAAAAATGAGATTAAATAAAAGACTAGAAAAATAAATAATAAGCATCATAAGTAATTGTGCTATTTTTTTATAATCACCAAAAACAAAGCCCGTAAATATAAGCAATATAAAAAAAATCTCTTTAGTTCTAAAGAAATTACCACCATTAACATTGATAGATAAAATCAAAAGTACCAAAAACACTTTTGATAAATTTAATAGGTTAAACTTATTTTTAAAAATCAAACCATCACCTATATTATTAATATATCACATATTTATTATATTTAAACTATAAAAAAACGAACTAAAAACTTAACTCCAAAATAATGGCAACAGGCTTCCAGTGTCCCTTAATGATGCAAATAATCACAGTCTAGCCTACTGTAAATAGACTATATAATCATCTAAGTTGAATGCGCTTACGCAAGAAAAAGCTTCTCATCCATTACGAGCACAAGCATCAGAAAACCAGTATTCGCTCCAAGGTTTAACCCCATATCGAATATTTAAATGTCAATTAGATTGGTAAAAGCTAGATATAATGAACTAGCTAAAAACGATGGTCAGTTAGCGCTGTTAACCACCTCGTCAACCTAGATCGAGTCTAACAAATGATATGGGCAGGCAAGATCTACCTAATATAAGAAAATTGGGCTGAAACAGAGTTTAAATTAACAACGAAGAGCATCAATAGCTTATAAGCTGCCCTATGTAAATCATCGAAGACAACTGCAAGTTGTTGCATTCCCAGACAATCCCTTGGTCGTGCATTTAGTGCTCGTTCAATGTTAGCAATCTTCTTATCCGTTATCATGCATAAATCTGTTCCCTTGTTTATGTACTGCAACAACAAGCCATTAAATGCTTATATAACCCAGGCTCAAAGGATACAAATTTTTTAGCACACACTGAACTAATTACACTAGATATCCCTCTTACCAATAAACCGTATCGGCTTCCCAACCAATAGCTTATCTCTATTTTTCATCAACGCTCGATGAATCCAGGCTGATGTATACCCCCTCAGTGATAAGCAGTGTGCAAGCTTTGGCAGGATGACATTTGTTAAGCAAAATCGATAAATTATTTTGTTCTATTTCTAATCACGTATATTACGCAATCAATACCCAACTTAAAGCATCACCAATTTTTACACTCCAGCGACAACTTGCTCACCCAAAAAAGCATTGGAGCTAAAACCAAAAATTAACACCACAATCTAAAAAGACTTATAACTTAATGTGAGTTTTTTGTACATTTTTTTAAATAGATAAATTGAAATCGCTTTGGAACTACACACTTTGCAAAGAGATAGTGTAAGATGCATTTTTATTGGTATGCTAGTGACTCTCCAATTTGGTTTTAGTTCTGGCAATATAGAATCACCATTATTGTAACTACAACTTGAAAATGATTTTACAAAATTTAATTTTACAGCATTATAACCATGTTTTTTTTCAACATTCTCTTTCATTAGTTGAATGTCTTTCTCGCATAATGAATCGATCATACTCAAAACATCTTTAACGTTATCCTTTTTAAAGGATTCAAGGGGTGTATAACCAGAATATTTACTTTTTAAGCCAACGCATAACCTGCCTTGCAGAAATTGTTCAGCAAAAGCTGTTCCTCCGGGGAAAGGATGACTATCTATATATAATTTTGCAGAACTTGTTACTTTTAGATACTCCTCATATGGCAAAGAATTTGATAAATTTAACCGCTTCCAGTATTTTAATTTCATCTTCCACCACCAATAATTGGTAGTCAAATTCACGCCTATGACCTGAAGCTTTGACTTATCATATTTATCTAACAAAGCGCTAATCAATGGCATAATACTCTGCTTATGTTCTGGTCTGTATTTGAAGGCAGAAGCAGCTGTCAGAATTAAATCTCCATTTTTAAATTTATAGTTCTCTATTAGTGTTGGCTTAGGAATTTCTATTGGTATTCCTAAAAAACATTTTTTTGAATTTAATCCGCGCATCGCATCAACTGCAATTCCATACGCACTAATTTCATACCATACATCTGAAATTGAACTCCCATAGCTAAACGTATGATCTGCATGATTAACATAATGAATTTTAATATTTTTATTTATTTTTCTTGCTAAACCACATGCCACAATTGCATATATGTCTTCTTGGTGTGTATTTAAGATAATAACTTTGTATCGCAATAAAACCTTTACGATGATGAATATCATTTCTAAAACTGAAGAGTAACTTTTACGGCTACACATTACAGTAGAAAAAAACTTTTTTTCTCTTTGTATAATATCGTCAGGAGAATTCTTAGTTATAAATAAATCAGGCACAGAATCTAGAAAAGTGGCAAGCCTTTCCATCAATCTCGTATGCCCCCCTGAATGATAAAGTTCTGAGGCTAAAAATATAATTCCTTGTTGCTCGATGCTTTCAAATAACTCCCCCCCCTTTAACAACTCTGCATAAACTATGTCTATTAAATATTCCTCTATGTCATTTAGAGAATATATACCTACATCATTGTCTCGCAGAAACAAACCCAATAGTTCAGCTTGCTCTAATGCTTTATCAAGAGGAAAATGATAGATAGTAGTCTTAAAATTGTTAATATACTCTTCTATCTTAGGGTTGACAGTCATTTGCATATTTAAAAGCTCAACTAATTGAAAAACTGGATATCCGCTTAATATTAAAAAAAACCAATATAAAATAAAGCATATAATTTATTGCATAAGCAATCGTTACTCCTACAACCCCATACTGTTTTACTAGTACATAGGTTAAAACTATTAGACTTATAGAGAAGAATATTTCAGAGCTAACAAACCATTTAGTGGCGCCACGAGATAACATAGGATAAGCGTACAACCAGCTAGCAATTTTAATCACATCTCCTGTTAATTGAATTGCAAATAGTTCACGAGCGCTACGAAATTCTTCAGTGAACAACAGTGAAATCGCCACATCCCGTAATAAATATACACAGAGCGCCATAGCTGCGACAATCGGGAGAATCACACGTACAGTTTTATTAACTTCACTGACTATAGCATCAACACTAGTTAATGATGCCAAGCGCGGCAGATAATAGCTACCCAACGCCATGGTAATCACCCCTAAATAGACTTCTGAAATTTTATACACCGCCTGCCACTGGCCTGCGGCATCCCAGCCAACTTGGTCAATTAAGATACTCCGCACAAAAATTAATGAGATCGGCACGGTTAAGGCACTGGTGATCGCCATCAGCATATACCCACTAATTTGTTTGCGCGCCTTAGGCTCTACCGCGCCCCACCAATAACGCAACTTAAACCAAGGCTGGCGAATGTTGGCAAATAGCATAACTAAGCCAATCAAGGCAGATTGTACAGACGCAGCTAGTAACGCCCCCTCAATATTATGCAGAACTATCATAACCAGCATCACGCTGCCCGAAATAAGCGCCGAGAGCATCCCAAGGCCGACATAACGCCGATATAACTGTTGGCCATTAATGACGGAATTGCAAAGAGTGCCAATTGCAGCAAAGGGCAATACGCACACTATCACCATCACTACCCAATCAAGATTTGCATCTTTAAATAAACTGTTGGCAATGGGTTTAGCTAATATAAACCCGAGTGGAATGGCAATTGCCGAAATGATTAATATCCATTGTAAGGCCGCGCGCCACCAAGGAGTGCACGCGTCAAACCCTTGTTCCTTATGCTCTGCAGTAAAACGCACCACACCGCTACCAGCGGGCGCGTTAATAATGCCGTTCAAACTGCTGACTAAGCTTTGTACTTGGCCAAGTATCGCCAAACCAGTAGGGCCAGTATAGATGGCAATTACCTTAGCAATCACAAATCCCATCGCCATGCGTAGTAGGGTTAATAACCCGGTCATGGCGGTGACTTTGAGCAAACGCTTCATCCAGCAAACTCATTCATTGCGACAATGACTTGCTTAACCGCCGCATCACTCATGGTAGGATCAAGCGGAATAGAAAGCACCTGTTGATGAATTTGCTCAGTCAAAGGCAAATGCATCTCGGCATATTGCTGATAAGCCAGCTGTTTATGCGGCGGAATAGGATAATGAATTAACGTTTGAATGCCTCTATCAGCCAAATGCTGCTGCAAAGCTTCGCGGTTTTGACAACGCACAACAAACAAATGCCAAACATGAGCAAGTTCTTCAGTCACTTGTGGCAGTATAATCAATGGGTTACTGATATGATCGCGGTAAGTTTGAGCAATATGCTGACGACGAGCGGTTTCTGCCTCTAAATGGCGCAACTTAACGCGCAACATTGCAGCTTGAATTTCATCGAGGCGGCTATTTACGCCTTGATACAGATTTTCATACTTTTTATGAGAACCATAGTTGCGCAAGGCTTTGAGGGTTTGTGCCAATTCGTCATTGTTGGTGGTAATAGCACCGGCATCGCCAAGGGCTCCGAGGTTTTTGCCCGGATAAAAGCTAAAAGCAGCAGCATCACCCCAGTTACCGGCACGTTTGCCGTTAATCTCTGCGCCATGCGCTTGGGCGCAATCTTCCAACACCAATAAGTTATGCGCTTTGGCAATCGCCATAATGTCTGACATCGGGCACAACTGGCCATATAAATGCACTGGCAGAATGGCTTTGGTTTTCGGGGTAATGGCAGCAACCAGCGTGGCAGGGTCGAGGTTATAGCTGGCTGGGTTTGGCTCAACCAACACTGGCACCAAGTCATTTTCTGTAATGGCCAGCACAGAAGCGATATAAGTGTTGGCCTGAACAATCACTTCGTCACCGGCTTGCAGTTTACCCAGTTCCTTCCAAGCGCGCAGGGTGAGAATTAATGCATCCAGCCCATTGGCCACGCCAATCGCATGTTTGGTACCACAATAAGCAGCAAACTCGGTTTCAAATTGGGTCAATTCATTACCCATAATATACCAGCCGGAATCAATGACACGGGCACAGGCATCTTTGAGTTCTTGTTGGTATTGGTTGTTGATGGCTTTTAAATCTAAGAAGTTGATCATTTTCGTTCCAAAAAATTATGATAAATACAAACCGCCATTAATTTCGTAATTTGCGCCCGTCACATAAGCAGCATGCTCGCTAGTCAAATAAAGAGTTAGATCTGCGATTTCTTCTGGCTTACATAATCGTTTTAACGGTATTGCATCAATTATTTTATCTAAAATCTCAGGCTTAATTTCTTTCATCATTTTTGTATCTGTATATCCTGGAGAAATGGTATTAACTGTCACTCCATATCTAGCACCTTCTAAGGCAAGCGCTTTTGTAAACCCCTGTATCCCAGCCTTAGCCGCACAGTAATTTACTTGACCGATCTGCCCCTTATTTGCGTTAACTGATGATATGTTGACTATTCGACCATAGCCCTGAATTTTCATCATATTAAAAACTGGTTGAGTCAGGTTAAATAGTGACAGTAAATTTACATTTATTACATGATACCAATCTTCATATTTCATCTTATGGAACATACTGTCACGCACAATGCCAGCATTATTAATTAAAATATCTGGCTTTATGTTTAACCCTGCCAATTCTTCAAGAAAATTATGACACGCTAAATGATCTGTTACATCTAATTTTCTATAAATAACATCTGCATGTTCATATGTAGGGCTTGAAGAATTGTAAGTAGCTATGACCTTTATCCCAGAACCACTTAAAAGCTTGACTATTTCAAGACCAATCCCAGTTGAGCTGCCAGTGACAAGTGCTATTCTATGCATAATAATCCTTAAACTTTTCTTTGAAATGTTCTACAGATTCTTTTGAGATTTCAAAGTAATAATTTTGTTCATCCTCACCTGTTTGTATTGCTCCAAATTTCTTATGGAAATTAATTACTTTTTCATTACCCTTCATTACATCAAAGTGACTTTTATTATATTTCATTTCGTTAAATCCAAAATCATAAACTAATAAAGCACTTTCTATCGCAGCATATCTAGTTTTATCTTCGTTAAGTATCCAACTACCCCAACAAAATGAATCATTTCTAATATCGTAAATTCTTACGGTGCCACAAGGTACGCCATCATTTCTTACAATTATAAAATAAAATTGTTTTTTATTATGCTCATCAATTTTATAGTTTCTAATCCACTTCTTTTGACCATTTAGATCAGCATCGACTTTAGATAAAAAGTTGTTATATCTAGGATCTAATCGCAGTCTTAAGACAAATTCCGCATCTGACTCTTCGATTAGGCGCATGCTTATTGTTTTAGATTTCAACATTTTCAACCTCTGCTTTGAACAGCCCATAATCCCTAATATAATCCGACTCATCATAAAGCTGATCAGCCAACACCATCAGCACGCAATCCTCAGAAAAGTCGTACATCTCCCGCCACATAAAAGATTCAATCAACAAACCTTGGGCGGGATTATCAAGCAACACTTCAACTCGTTCACAACCGTCATCAAGCACAAAGCGGCAAGAGCCACGCACAGCAATAGCAACTTGCTTTAGTGTTTTATGGGCATGAAAACCACGGCTCACACCTTCTTTGGTTTTAAAAAGGTAGTAGACCCGCTTAACTGAAAATGGAATGTTTTTCCCCTCTTCTAAGGCAATAAGCGAGCCACGATCATCGCCATGAGCTTGAAGAGGGATAAGCTTAATTTGCATGTTCAACTGCCTGTTTGAATTGTAAAAATGATTGAGCATTTTGATCTTTTTCCGAAAGCAATACACTCTCAACAGGCCATTGAATATTAATATCGAGATCATTCCATGCAATTGCACCTTCACTTTCGCGATGATAATAATAAGTGGTCTTATACAAAAACTCTGCCGTATCACTTAAGGTCACAAAGCCATGTGCAAAGCCTTCCGGGATCCACAGTTGGCGCTTGTTTTCAGCAGATAGATGCACGCCCACCCATTGGCCAAAGTTAGGCGAATTTTTGCGAATATCTACCGCCACGTCGAATACTTCACCGACCACGCAGCGCACTAATTTGCCCTGGGCATGGGGGGCGAGCTGGTAATGCAAGCCGCGCAACACGCCTTTGCTCGATTTAGAGTGGTTGTCTTGCACAAAGTTAACCGGGTAGCCGACGGCGGCTTCAAATTGCTGTTGGTTAAAACTTTCAAAGAAAAAGCCGCGCTCATCGCCGAAGACTTTAGGTTCGATGATTTTTACGGCGGGGATTTTGGTGTCGATTATCATCATATTAATGTTGAGTGCATAGAGTTGAATGTTGAATTTATTTACTGGTAGCTTGCCAATTGGTTTAGTGCAGCCAGCCAATCGCTAGGCTTAATACCGAAGGTTTGCTCAATCTTACTACAATCCAGTTTGGAGTTTGCAGGACGCTTAGCTGGAGTTGGGTATTGATCCGAGGTTATGGCGTTTACCTGGATATCTTTACTAAACAGCTTCTGTGCCTTGGCCTGCTTAAAGATCTGACTGGCAAATTGATACCAACTAACATGGGGTTTACCTGCAAAATGATAAATCCCGAAGTAGGTATTGCCGGCATGCAACGCTTTGGCTATTTCAATAAGCGCATGGGCTATATCACCAGCGTAGGTTGGGCCACCAAATTGATCAGCTACAACGCCAAGTTCATCACGGGATTGCGCTAATCGAAGCATGGTTTTTACAAAGTTATTGCCCGTTTCACAAAACACCCAAGCAGTACGCAGAATAATATGCCTCGGGCAGGCCGCAGCAACGGCCTGTTCGCCCGCAAGCTTACTGTGACCATACACCCCTTGAGGTGCAACAGCATCGGTTTCAACATACGCCCCCTCTTTATCACCTGCAAACACATAGTCAGTGGAGATATGCAGTATGCTTGCACCAACACTGTTAGCCGCTTGTGCTAAATATTCAGGCCCATAGCGATTAATGGCGTAAGAAAGCTCAACCTCTTGTTCGGCTTTATCTACTGCGGTATGGGCTGCTGCGTTGATAATGGCATCCGGCTTAAATTCATTAACGAGCTTATTGACTGCATCACGATCAGTAATATCCAATTGGTCGCGATCAACTGCCAAACATTCAATTTCAGACAGTTCAGTTAATTGCTTTACCAGGCAACTGCCTACTTGGCCATTACTTCCAGTAACAAGGATTTTCATTTTTTATCCGCCAATTGTGCCAGATACTGACCGTACTCATTTTTAAGCATCGGCTTGGCAATATTTTTAAGCTCATCAGCGCTTAGCCAGCCATTGCGAAAAGCGATTTCTTCCAAACAGGCCACTTTCAAGCCTTGTACATGCTCAATGGTTTGGACAAAGGATGAGGCTTCATGCAGGCTCTCATGGGTGCCGGTATCAAGCCAAGCAAAGCCACGGCCTAATAATTCGACATTAAGTTCACCGGCTTTTAAGTACATGTCATTAAGGGTGGTGATCTCAAGCTCGCCACGATGTGACGGTTTAACTTCTTTTGCCAGTTCCACCACCTTGCTATCGTAAAAATACAGACCCGTGACTGCATAGTTAGACTTAGGCTTAGCTGGCTTTTCTTCAATAGAAACAGCCTTCATGTCTGCATCAAACTCCACAACGCCAAAACGCTCAGGGTCTTTTACTTGATAGCCAAATACAGTAGCGCCCGTCGGGCGGCTCGCTGCATTTTTAAGAGTCTTGGAAAAAGATTGCCCATAAAAAATATTGTCACCAAGCACTAAGCAAACATTTGAGTCACCGATAAATTCTTCACCAATTATAAAGGCTTGAGCTAAGCCATCTGGTGAAGGTTGTACTGCATAGCTTAAGTTGATACCAAAATCTGAGCCATTACCTAATAACCGTTTAAAGCTATCGTTATCTTCAGGAGTTGTAATAACCAATATATCTCGAATTCCGGCTAGCATGAGCGTAGATAAAGGATAGTAAATCATTGGTTTATCATAAATTGGTAATAGTTGTTTTGACACACCTCGAGTAAGTGGATACAACCGTGTACCAGAGCCGCCAGCGAGAATAATTCCTTTCATTTAAATCAAGTTCCTAGATAAATAGGCCCTAGGTAAAAACTAGGACTTTAAAATAAAGTTGTTACAGAGATTAAATGCCTAAACGCTCTCGCTGATAGGTGCCATCTTGAACATGCTGACACCATTCTTGGTTTGCTAAGTACCACTCAACTGTTTTACGTAGGCCAGTTTCAAAGGTTTCTTGTGGTTGCCAATCAAGCTCAGCACTCATTTTGCTTGCATCAATGGCATAACGGCGATCGTGGCCAGGTCTATCGGTTACATAGGTAATTTGCTCAGCATAAGGCGTATCTTTAGGTACTAATGAGTCCAATATGCTACAAATAGTTTGTACCACTTCTAGGTTTTGTTTCTCGTTATGCCCACCAATATTGTAGGTTTCGCCAACATTCCCCTCTGTAACCACTTTGTATAGTGCACGAGCATGGTCTTCAACATAGAGCCAATCGCGGATCTGATCGCCTTTGCCATAAATTGGTAATGGCTTGCCTTCAAGGGCATTGAGGATAACCAGAGGGATTAACTTTTCAGGGAAGTGAAACGGGCCGTAGTTGTTGGAACAATTAGTCACAATCGTCGGTAAACCATAGGTACGTAGCCATGCACGTACTAGATGGTCGCTCGAAGCTTTAGACGCTGAATAAGGGCTGCTTGGTGCATAAAGCGTGGTTTCGGTAAACAGTGGCAAGAGCTGGTTACTTGTTAATGGTGAATCGTGATTAGCGTCCACCATGACTTCGTCTGGGTGAGGTAAATCACCATACACTTCATCAGTTGAAATATGGTGGAAACGAAAAGCTGATTTACGCTCAGCATCGAGCTCGGTCCAATATTGACGGGCGGCTTCGAGTAGCGTGTAAGTCCCTACTATATTCGTTTGAATAAAATCAGCTGGGCCAGTAATTGAACGGTCTACATGGGATTCTGCCGCCAAATGCATAACGACATCAGGTTGATGCTTAGCAAATACTCTATCTAATTCAGCTCGGTCGCAAATATCTACTTGCTCAAATGCATAACGCTCACTTGCCGCCACGCTTACAAGTGATTCTAAATTGCCTGCATAAGTCAGTTTATCAAGGTTAACAACGCTATCTTGAGTATTGTTGATAATATGACGAACGACTGCTGAGCCAATAAAACCAGCGCCGCCAGTAACGAGTATTTTCATTATTTACTACCAATAATTGTTGAACGTAACCATTTTGATGGTCAATTAAGGGGGACAAACACAAAAATTTTCACTTTTTTCATCTCAGCCTTCCAAACCAGACTGAGACACTTTTCATCCATTTTGAGACAGCTGTATCTTTGCTATCCCACGTAAAGCCTAGGTTTTACTGTTTTTCTAAAAACTGTCCCAATAGGCAACGAAAAAAAGCAAATTTAAAACCTAACACCCTCGTAAAAAATCTGTTGCTTTATCGCAAAATCCGCTTAGGGTTTGATAGCGGCCTTGCGCCACTATTAAGCGGATGATATTCACATCGATGTTTAAATAATCGTGTACCAAGCCATTACGCATCCCGATGATCTGCCGCCATTGGGCTAATTCATCTGCAGTGATAAATCCATGCTGATGCAATTGACTAAACGTCTGGTAAGCATCAGCAGCGGCATTAAGTTGGTATTTCTTTAAACAATGCTTAGCTAAACCGATGCATAGCTCGGTTAAAACTTGCAATAAACGTTCAATCGCCAAATAATCACGTCGACGTAGTTCACCTTGTGATAAATCGTGACGTAATTCATCAAGCTGTTGGCAATAATCTTGTTTATGTTTGGTTGCTTCAGTTAAGTACAACTGCAACCCCGCAGCTTGCTCATTATTCATTCTTTTGCCTCACGCTGCTGGTATTCAAATAAGCTATTGATACGCGATATTTCTTGCCACGCTCTAGCGCTACCATCGCTATAAATTAGCTGTCCAGTGTCGATAATTTGATACGCCAAATAGATTGGGGCTTGGTTAATATCTACCAAAGAGACTTGCTGCTCCGGCAACTGTAATTTGCCAGCCCAATCGAGCGCCAAACTATGTGGGCGCACATAACGTGCTAAGGCATCGAGCGAAAAATCATTAAACGCAATAGCTAAGTCATAATCGCTATCTTGCCTAGCTCGCCCTTGCGCTCGTGAACCATACAACCAAACAGCAGAAATGTCAGAATTTTGCTCGGCGAGTTGTTTAATGTAAGGCAGTAAATCGTTCGAAGCCATTATGAATTTATCTTATTGTTGATAGGGCTTAGAGCATGCGGTTATAGATTCTAGGTCCTAGAGCGAGCTTGCGAGCGTCCTAGCAGCGCTTTTTGCTGCCTCCTAGAGGCCGAAGGCCGTTCTAGATTCTAGTTTTGCTCTTTTCTCATAAAATGCCTTACCAGCACTAACATCACCCCTAACATACCGCCGAGCATGGTGCCTAAAACACAAATTAATGCGCGTTTGGGTTTGGCCTTTTCTTCAGGCGCTAATGCGGGATCAATGGTTTTAAATACGTATTCATCGCGTACTTCGGCAAACATAATGGTTTTTGCCTGCTCTTCAATCAATTTGTAAAGTACGGTTTTAATATCGGCGACATTGGTTAAAGCGATTTGTTGATTTAAAAACTCAGTACTGCGGTGTGCTTCAGCGACATCGCGATCTTTCATCACTTTATTAATATCTTGGATTAACCAAGTGACCCATTGCTGAGCAACGGTTGGCGATAAATGCTCTACTGAAATGGTTACCATGCCAGATTCTTTATCTTTATTAGCTGCAAAAATCTTACTGAATTCTTTATAGGCTTCCTGCATTGAAGGTTCAGGCTTAAATGGTGGTTCGACATCGCGCACCCAAGTATTGGTTTGTTCGTTATATAGCTCAGAGTCATAAATAATTTTATCCGTATCCCTATCCCATTTTTTTGCGGCCATTAAATCAGTAAGGATGTTGTGCTTTTGAATAAATTCACTGGTAAATTGGCGGGATTTTAATACTTCAATCGCCAGCTGGGTTTTATCAATACCACCTTTACCACCGAGATTAACCCCTGCAAGGCTGGCTAAACCACCAAACTGCGATGCCAAGGCACTTAAGCCACCGCCCTGCTCCTCTGATGCTGGCGCCAACAACGCTTCGGATTTATAGATATTGGGTTGCAAAATAGCAAAGGCCACAGAGGCAATCGCAAAAACAGCGGTTATGGCAATAATGAGCCATTTGCCTTGCCAGATAACGGCAAAAAGCTCACGAAGATCGATTTCGTCGTCTTGCACTTGAGGAAACCTGGCGTCGGATTGGTATGTATTTGGATTTTGAGTAATTTGTGTATTCATTGATTCTTCAGATTCTAGATTCTAGTACGCTGCGCGGCGAGAGCGCTGCGCTTCTATAAAGGCAAAAAGCTTAAAGCAGAGCGGGCTGCGCCCTTATAGAAAGAGCAGAGCGTCGCTTCGCGACTTCTAGATTCTAAAGCCACGTAGTGGCGTTCTAGAGGCCGAAGGCCATTCTAGAGCAGTGCTCTTTGCTGCGTTCTTCTTAGCTTTTACTCTTACTTTGCTTTTGTTTGATAATTGCACCTAAGATTTTGGCTAATTCTTTTGCTTCTTGAACCATAAGTAACGTGGGTTCCTTTGCCAAATATCCAACTTCAATACCTATATAAAGTTGGGTGACTAGCTCTCCTAGAGAGCCTTTGGCATAGTACAAAAAGCGAATTTGATCTTTTAGTGTTTCACGCTCTTCACCCTCAGCAATATTTGAAGGGACAGATAATCCTGAACGGGTTATTTGATCTTTAAAACCCCAATTACTTACTGATTCTGTCACTTGATATATTTGACAAGATAATCTCGAAGCTCGTTTCCAAACATCCAGTTGTTCGAATCGCATGAGAGCTCCTTTCAGTCGCGAGAATAGAGGAAAAGCAGAGCGGCGCTACGCGACTTCTAGATTCTAGAGCCACGCAGTGGCGTTCTAGAGGCCGAAGGCCGTCCTAGATTCTAGGGCCTATGGCCTGCGTTCTATCTCTTAAATCCCCGATATCGCGGCTACAGCCACAGCGGTGTTATAGATAATGCCAGTCACTTGCGTCCATAGCGTGAGGTTATCTTTGTATTCAGTATTTAATGGCACGACGATTGTGTCGCCTGGCTCCATTGAGCTGCCACCAGTAAACCACATTGAAGATTCTGGCACTTGTACTGAACCATCCGCTTTTAGTATGTAAGTACGTGATTCATCAGCACGTTTACGCGGGCCACCAGATAAGGCCAAATACTGCTCATAGGTTAAACCCGGTTTAAAGCGATGAGTACTTGGGTGTTGTACTTGGCCCATAACTGATACGGTTTGATTAGTTGCCGGAATATAAAGAGCATCGGCGTCTTCTAACATCAAATTGGCACTTTCGATGCCTAATTCAATAGCATTAATATCAACCACTAAGCGGCCAACAGTTTTCACATTTTCCAACTGATTTAACATCATTTGTGCATCGTTATACCCCACCGTTGGAGTATCTTTAGTCAAGGCTTTTGCGGCTATCTCACGGCGCAATTCGTCAGCAAGTTTTGAAAGCTCTTGCTGTTCTTTTTGTTGAATAGATTTACGTAAAAAGACTGCACTGCGAGGTGCTGCATCATGCGTCATGCCACCGGCACGATCCAACACCTGTTTTAAGGTTTCGCCGCGCTGGATACTGTAAGTACCAGGGAATTTAACTTCTCCCTTGATAGTCACCCAGCGAGTTTCTTGCCAGTCAGGTAACGTACGTACCGTTAAGATGTCACGGCTTTGCAGTTTGATATTGGCAGCAGGATCATTTTGCATCACGCGATCTAAGCTCAACTGCACATGCTCAACTTTAACCCCATTTTGCTCAGACACTTGTTGGCGAGTCAGTTCCGCAGATAAGGTGTATGCGCCTTCTTCTAGTCCACCAGCTGCAATGAGTAATTCTTTAACATCGGCATTAACCGTTATTGGATACTGCCCAGGGAAACGAACATTACCATTGATATTGACCAGTTTGGCTGCATCACCAAAACGGCTTTGCTCTTTTAGCTTTTTAATAATGGGTTTAAGCAACTCTTCACGATCGGCATAGTCAAATACAATCACGGAATCACGAGGCTTTAGCTTAGGATTGTAATGTGATTTTGGCTCACCAATGGCACGGCCAAGATTAATGCGCTCGACTTCAATATCACCCCGTTGGTTGATTTCTCGAACGAGTAAGCTGTAATCCAAGTCGGCGGAGATGGTTAAATCCCCCCAAATTGAAGGCAATAAGTCGGCAACGGTTAAGCCGTTAGTCCATTGATATTTACCAGGGCGAATTACCGCACCAGCAAGGGTGATAGCATTATCAATACGGCTTGAGGCTGAGCGCACATTGAGTAGATCGCCATTTTTAGCCAGCGTGCTTAGGCCAGAGTTTTCAGTTAAATCAACGGTAACAACAGTTTTTACCGCGTCACGACTATAGCGCTCAATAGTACTGGCTTTAGGATAAGCACCAGGATTTAAGCCACTGGCCATGTTAATCACATCTGCCATGGTCTCGTTATTTTTAAGCTCGTAAATCGCAGGGCGACGCACTTCACCAATCACGCTAACTGTGCCACCCGCTGATGGAATAAAAACCACATCGCCAGATTGCAAGCGCATATCACCCGAAGCATCGCCGCGGAGCAATAAATCATACAAGTCTAAACGGCCAATAGTTTTACCGGAGCGCTTTAGTTGAATATCACGCAAACTACCGATTTGGTTTACACCGCCGGAGATAAACAAGGCTTGAGTAATAGTTGATAGACTCGATACGGTGTAAGAACCTGGTTTGTATGCGTCACCGGCCACAAAAATTCGGATTGAACGCAATTCACCCATAGTGATATTGGACTCAATACCTATCATACTTTGGCTGATTTTTTGTTGTAATAACTCACGTGTTTCAGCAAAGGTTAACCCGACCAGTGAAATTGGGCCCAGATTCGGGAATTGCACTGCGCCATCGCGGCCAACAGTTAATGTAAACTGATTGTTTTCTTTGCCAAAAAGTTGCACGTTTAAGGTATCACCAGGGCCCATCATATATTCGGCGGGCACTGGCACATCTGAAACAGGGGCAAAGGTGCTTGGCGAGCCCGCAAAAAGATCATACCCGAAACGCTTGAGTTGATTTACTTTTTTATCTTCAATTGCTTCAACTTTCGCTTCAGTTTTAGTTGCCTGATTAAGCTTATCGTCTTCAGATTGATCAACCACATTATTTGTTGCTGCACGTGGGGTAACCACCACTGGGTTTTCAATAACTGTCGAGGTCGCCGAGGCTCCCGTGATCATTGACGGATCGATACCGTACTGGCGAGCTAAACGTTCTTGCTCTGACTTAGGTAATTGCTTGAATTGTTCAATCATCTGCGGAGAGGGCGTAACGGCTTGCGCCTGCGCGCCCATCAATATCGTGGCGCTAAGGCCAACTATGATGAATTTTTTGATTTGTTGTAACACCAGATATCTCCGATTGGGTTAAAGATGGAAAACAATGATACAGCAGAGCGTCGCTACGCTCCTTCTAGATTCTAGATTCTAGGGCCTAGGTCCTAGAGCAGCGCTCTTTGCTGCGTCCTATCAGTTGCGAAGCAACGTCCTTCTTTTCTTTCAGACACGCTACCGCCCATAGATTGCGGCCTCTATATTGCCCTTCGCGCTGCGAATATTCTAATTTTTCAAAAGGTTAAATATTTTAGAATGACGAGATTTTTACCTGCCATCAATCTAAAGTCATTAAAGTCTAAAGCCATCAAAGTTTACGATTTACACATCTAGAACCCTATGTGCTTCGATGAACCAATGACCAATACTTAATGAAAATCTAAAACCTCATACTTCTGCTACATATAAACCAAGTAAAACTTTAGTTGTACAATCAGGTTTTGGCGACTTAAATGATCCGCAAATTGTACTGCTAAACCACTACATTGCTTGTTTAATAAACGGGCACATAAATTATTTTTGATTACTTATTGTGCAAAATTTATTTTGATAAACAATGTAATAACAAAAAATCATGTAACACACTGAAATACTATAAAGTTTTTCTTTAAGCTTAATATTGCTTAAAATCAAAAAACTCAATCTATAGCAAATGTCCTACACGTCTCTAAGCAAAGATCCTACTTAGCAAAGTGAACTCATTAACAAATCACACTCGTTCAACTGAGTGTTCAGGTACAGATAAGGTATTGATCTGCCCCATAATATTAAATAAAACATGGCAACGTTTGTTTGGGCATTTTTCTTGAAAAATACCTTCTAAATCAACAAATGGGCCGTCTTTAAAGCGGATTTTTTCCCCTGTTTTTAGTTCAAATTCGCTGTCTAAAACAGATTGGGAAGGGGTTAATTCTTTCATGCGAATGGCGTGAATGACTCGGTCATCAATGGGTGTCATTCTTTCCTGACAATTGACAATACGACTCACACCGCGAGTAGAGTGGACTTGCTTAACGCTAGTTTGGCTTGGGTCAAAATTGATAAACAAATAATTTGGAAATAAAGGCACACGACAGATCCGCTTCTGACCGCGTTGAGATTTTTCTTCAGAGACCATTGGCAAATATGTCTCTAAATTTTGAAGAGCTAAATTTTGTTGTGCCCTCGCTTCACTACGAGGTTTACAGTACAAAAGGTACCATGCCTTCATCGATTAATCTCACTACCCTATGTTAAGTGACGTCCATTCACGGGTCGCAATCATAACAGAGTTGTCAAGACGGATGGAAGCAGTTTTTTGCCTTAAAACCCTTGCTGTTCGGTATCTAAACAAAGTGCCGATATATTAGGAAAATCAACATAAATCGATATTTGGTGGCGAGTTGCAGATAATCTCACCAGTTAGCAAGTCAAAATTGACTTTAGTGACTTTTAAAGGGTATATAAGGTGGGAATTTTAGCGAAAATATCCTAATTAACGCTTAAAATATTACTTTTATTATAATAACGTAACAATAACTCATACTTAAATCTCAGCAATTCAACAATTTACTCATGCTTTTAAGCTAGAGCTAAATATCGAATTGACTCAAGATAAATGAGAAGAGCAACAATCATTTTTCTGTGGTGACATCATCCTGTTTCAGGGGCGCCACAGGCAATCACGAGCTTAAGGTGGAAACTTCATGAGCGTAGCAAAACCACAAGGGACAATGCTTGGCCATCCCAAAGGTCTGTTCCTACTGTTTACAACAGAACTCTGGGAACGTTTTAGTTATTATGCAATGCGTGCCATTTTGGTACTGTACTTAGTTGATAAAGTGCAAAGCGAAGGTGGACACGGTTTAGGTTGGAGCCAAGCCGATGCCATTTCGTTATATGGCACCTTCACTGGGCTTGTTTATTTGACCCCACTTCTAGGTGGTTGGTTAGCAGATACCTTTCTAGGCCAACGCCGCGCCATTATGATTGGCGGTACTTTAATGGCGGCTGGTCAATTTATTTTAGGTACGCCCCATGCGTGGGTACCTGGGATGGAAACCGAAGTATTCTACGTCGGCTTAGGCACGTTAATCTTAGGTAACGGCCTGTTTAAACCAAATATTTCTACTATGGTGGGCGATCTGTACCAAGAAGGAGATCACCGCCGTGACGGTGCTTTCACTATTTTCTATATGGGGATCAACGTTGGTGCTTTCCTCTCTGGTATTATCGTAGGCTCAGTAGTTGCCGCTTATGATGGTAATTTCCAAGCTGGTTTTATCTGCGCAGGTATCGGTATGATCCTGTCGTTAATTATCCAACTTGTGTTTGCACAAAAGTTACTTGGTGATATCGGTAGAACTCCTGCTGCTAAGCTTGAAAAGCAAAAAGCAGCAGAAAAAGGAGAAGTCCGTAAAGAACCACTGACGAAGGTTGAACGTGACCGTATTAAAGTCATCATGGTGATGGGTTTATTTACCATTATTTTCTGGGCGGGCTTCGAGCAAGCGGGCGGCCTGATGAACTTGTTCACTAACGACTTTACCGACCGCATGATCGGTACATGGGAAGTACCAACCACTTGGTTCCAATCCTTAAACGCAATGTTTATCGTTATTTTTGCTCCTGTTGTTGCTTCGATTTGGGTACGTTTAGGTAAGAACGAACCTAACTCCCCGATTAAGTTTGCTTTAGGCTTAGTGCTGTTAGCCGTTGGCTTCTTATTTATGATCGGTGCCGTTGTCGAAATGGGCGGTGACGCTACTGCTAAATCAAGCATGTGGTGGTTGGTTGGCGCTTATTTCTTCCATACCATGGGTGAACTTTGCTTATCGCCTATTGGTTTATCTATGGTCACTAAGTTAGCTCCACTTCGCATCGCTTCGTTAATGATGGGTTCTTGGTTCCTCTTTGTGGCTGCAGCTAACAAAATTGGTGGTGTGGTGGGTTCCTTTATTGGCCATGGTGGCGAAAAAGAAGAACAACTTGCCAATGCAATGGCTATCTTCTCGGGTATTGCGATTACCGCAGCACTTTCTGGTGTGATCTTATACTTTATGGCTGACAAATTAGTCGATTGGATGCACGGTGCGGAAAGCAAGCATCACAATGAAGCCGAAGCATTAGAAGATGAAATTGCGGTAACCGCTGAACACGAAGCCATTAAAAGATAACGCAGCTAGAAGCTAGGACGCAGCCAAATGCGCTGCTCTAGGTGACTTAGCTGCAAGAAAAAGCAGATCGGGCTTCGTCCTGATAGGGCGCTTCTACCATCCTGAATAATTTATATTCGATAAAAACGCTGCAGAAATGCAGCGTTTTTTATTGCTTTGCTCCCAAAGCACGTTGAGATTAGAGATGGGATGTTTCGCACACAGACAAATTAGAATATGGGGACTAGATGCTAGAGTCTAGCTTCTCGAGCCACGTAATGGCGTTCTAGCAGCGCTTTTGGCTGCGTCCTAGCATCTTATCTTCTTATAAACTTAATTGAATAAAACCACCCGCAGGCAAGTTTGAATTGTAGACTAATCCTTTAAATTGATTATCTAATAACTGCTGCTTATGTTCAGGCTCATTGGTTGCGATACAAAGTTGCTCCTGGGGCAGAATCGTTCGAAACTGAACACTCGGTTTACCCGAATCTAATACCCCTAGTGGTAAACTTTCTGAAATAGCCAATGGACTTAACCCTTTGTCATTACGTAAATAGCACCTCAGACCCTTGCCTGCTAGGGCAATGGCTGCACGATAACGTGTTAATTCGATTGCGACATAAACAATATCTACGGTGATATCTAAACCGGACTTGACTAAACGCTCATTCAAGTAGCTCAGCATATTGAACGGCTCGATAATGGTTTTACTCTGACCACTTCGATAACTTTTCAGCTTTTGGTTGACAAAACTGCGTAGCAAAACACAAGCAAACGCCGCGCGATTGTCTTCGGGATAGAGGTGAGCCATATACATGATCAAATGATCACTGCCCACCATTGTTGAGTCAATAAAGTAGCTACTGATATCACTGCTTTTAAATAAGCTGTAATCAACTTTGGCGGCGGGATAACTGATATTTGAGGCTGGGAAAAGTTGCTGCTGAACTTGTTTGGCCGCTTCAACACTTTGCTCTAATAAGGCTAAATTATCATTCAACTCTTGGTGAGATAAAGCATCAAAGTCTGCCTGAGTAATATCATCGGGGTGATTTCGCTGCAGCCCTTGTTGAATGGCTTGCTCGATAATAAAGAGATCGGCAACAGGTTTAACCAAATAATCACTCGCACCGATGCGCAGCGCCTCGACAACATCCGCCATAACATTATTACCTGAAATAACAATAGAAGGCACTAATGGCTCTAACCTGCTCATTTCCTTAAGCATATCTAAGCCACCAAGCTTTGGCATACTCAAATCGGCAAGTATGATATCGAAACGTTGTTGCTTGAAATGAATCAGCCCCTGCTCTCCATCGCCAGCCTGCACTACCTGTGCACCGCGACCATTTAGAAAGGTAGCAACGATTTGCCTGAATACTGGGTCATCTTCAACCCACAGAATTGAAACACCATTTAACGCCATAAAGATTCCCGCGTAACGTTTACTGCAACAGCAATCATTCGATGATGACATGGGAAGAATCATTTATACGGCATGGGCTTGGCTGCATATTCATGCCTGCAGCCAAGTTAGCGCATGAGCTTACTCAAGTTCCTGCATGTACTGGTCGAGTAACTCATCATCTTCTTGTTTTTGAGGAACATTGCCATCATAGACCTTATAGTCCATGTGTTGTAAGTACGCATCTTTCACGAAGGCATAGGGATCGAGCGCATTATCAACAAGTCTTTCCTGGTCAATTGCCGAGGCTCTAGCATGTAAGCTTTTAAGGCCCCATTTAACCACGGATTGCCACACTGTGAGTTCAGATAGTGGAAAGTATAGACCATCAACCCAATCTGATGCGAGTTCACGAACAACATATGGACCAGCAAAGGGTGCCATAAAATAGGGACCATTAGGTACACCGTAATAGCCCAACACTTCGTTAAACTCGTCCTGCTTACGTGGCATTCCCATCATATCAGCCACATCAATAACGCCTAGTAACCCTATCGTCGTGTTAACCGTAAAACGACCACCCGCATTCGCCGCCCAACCCCATTTGCCTTGCAATAAGTTGTTTACCACGCTGCTGGGTTCTTCCAAGTTTTGCACAAAGTTATTAATCCCTGTTTTAGCAGGCAACGGGATATAATCGTTATACCCATGTGCAACTGGCCGGTATAGGTACCTATCGAGAAACAGATAGTTAAAGTCCCACATGGCGCGGTTGAACCCTTCAAAGGGATCTCTTGGATCTTCGTAAGTAATTTTTACAGCTGAAGCCCCGTCCTTTGGAGTGCTATCGGGTACGGCTACCTCTGCGCCATAAACCTTGGGCAGTAATGCAAAGCCTAAAAGTACCCCTATCCATTTCAACTTCATATTGCTCTCTTAAATAAATGTACTGCCGAGTTCACGAGTTTTCGTTAAAGTGACCATCAACAAGTGACGATAAAAGATTAGTCATCCGAGTCGTATACTAAGTATGACAGACAAAATGCCACTGACTTTACAAAGTGCATAAGCATACTTGGCAAAACAGTTTGGTCAATTGTTAATTTTTTAAATAACGCACCGCGAGTTATTCCAACAAAGGTTTAGTATGGAGTCGATTCCACTTAGTCAGATTACCAACGCACCATTAATCACTTCAGGGACTCAAAACACTGCCCTGAGCACCAATGCGCGTCCTATTCCCGCTGAAGTCCAACTATCTCCTGAAGGCGATAGTATTATTCTAAACGGTACAGAATATAATTTAAAGCTCGTTAATGCTCAGCAGCGCCAAGCATTAATTATTGCTAGTCAATTTTTAGTCAATCAAGTCGTGAATAGCCCCTCTGAATCGAGTGCTATGATCCAAACCTCGCAACTGATTGCCTTGGGTTCGACAGTCAACCTTAAGCTCCCAGAAGCGATCACATTACTTGCCCAACAAAATGGGATTTCAGAGACAAAATTATACGCTCTCTCTGCCCGCCCACAGGGCTACCCCCTCCCTAATGTCATTGTTACTGCAAAAGAATTCCAATTTACTAATGGAACTGTTGTGCCACAGGATCCAGGAACACGACTTAATGCGGGTGAATATCAAGCAAAAATTACCCTTTTACAAGGGAAACCTATTTTAGTGTTGACCCCAATACTGAGCAAACTCGAAATCCAAATTGGCGCTCCGATAAATGAAACTCAGCTTCCCATTATTGACAAGCAAGCGAGTCATGTTGTGATAAGCAAAATGGAACCCGTTCAGATTATTGCGAGTTTTTTACGGAAACTTGAGGGCTTAGTCCCCCAAACGGATAGCACTGCTGCAAAAGTCAATACGTCTAGCACCCAAGGTGGATCAATTTCCGACATAAAAATATCCCAGACTCAAACGGGTTCGATTGCGGATGAAGTGACATCCGTAAAAAACTCACCATCCAAGATTGCTATTAGCGTAAATTTACAATCTACCACTGAAGCAAAGCTGACGACTGGACAAACTACCAATCAACAAATTGATCCCAAAACGGCTATTCCTGAACCTAAGGCACTGACTAAAGATGCAAGCGCATCGGATGTAAAAAATACCGTAACGGTGTCAACTGCTTTGCAAAGTCAACATGCAAAATCGGACTTTAGCAGCTTACAGACTAAACCACAGGTCCCCGCTAATGAGTTAGCGATGACCAAAAATTTTTCCACTAATGAAACACAGCTAAATCTTAAAACCCCATCAGACTCGTTAGGTGCTGACAAACAAAATAAACTCAACGAAGCCAATATCAATGTTAATCAAGTGCTTCAAAAAGCCTTTACCAAGGCCGGTGCTCTCCCCATCGAGCAGATGGTCTCTCGAGCTAGCACAAACTTAGCTGCCGAGCTGTTAAAACATTTGCCTCATCTAGGCCCACATCCTTTAGGCCAATTAAGCGATCCAAACGAACTAAAAGACAGCATCCTTGGTCTCGCAACCTTAAATTTAGCAACGCCGCAGCTCGCTCAAGCCTCAATGCTATTAAATGCGGGAGCCATTAGCTCATTGTTTCAGTTGTTATTGGGGTTTAGGGCAAATAATGCCAATAGTAAAATGAGTGCTAAATTGGCCGATTACTTAGAGCAACTCCAAACTAAAATCGGATTATCTAACCACCAGCTGGGACAATTTAGTAAAGCTGGCGGCCTAGAAAGCATGGTACAACTAGCTTCAAGCCTACAGCTTTATCAACAAGCCAGTAGTGAAAATAATGGCAATTTAGTGTGGTTTTTTGCCCTTCCCTATGGGATTAATCAACGTCATGAACAATTAGAAGGTAAATTCGAGCGAGAAGCCGATAGCGATGAACAGCAACATCATAAAGGCTGGAATTTACAATTGAAGTTTAATCTCGCCCAGGGTCCATTACTGATATCGGCACGTTTTCACCAACAAGTACTAGATATTCAGTTCAAAGGTGACAGTCAGTCATTACTTCGCCGAGTAGATAACTTTTTGGCTCCACTGGGACAAAAACTATCGCAATTAGGATTTACACCGGGTGAATTATCCACCCAATTAGCACCAGTTCCAGCAACGTTGCTGCCTGGTGATCATTTTCATGTGAAAACAAGAGCATAATTAAAGAGTCTATCTATGGCGGAAGAATACAAAACCCAGCAAGCAGTTGCCTTGAGTTATGACGGAAAACATGCGCCTAAAGTAGTCGCATCGGGTGAAGGGCTAATCGCTGACGAAATTATCGCTCTAGCAAAGGCCTCAGGCGTTTATATTCACCAAGATCCGCACCTGAGTAACTTTCTTCGATTGCTTGAATTAGGCGAAGAAATTCCAAGAGAGCTGTATCTGCTCATCGCCGAATTAATCGCATTTGTGTATATGTTGGACGGAAAATTCCCAGAACAATGGAACAATATGCATAAGAAGATTGTTGATAAGGCTTAAAGCAAAAGTGGCTAGCTCCTAGAGCCACAACGTGGCGTTCTAGAGCAGCAGGCCGAGAGTCACGAAGTGCGTCCCAAATTATTCGCCTATTTACGGTGTAAACGAATTAACAACTCAGCTTCAGCTTTAGGCAATTCACACTCTTTGATTAGCTCATCTACACCAGCTCCGAGGGCAACCATCTTCATCGCACGCGTATAAAGCTTTGCTTGGGGATCCTGTTGAGTAGATTCTTCAATGCGTTCAGATTGTTGATGTAAGCGTTTTTCAAGCTCAATCACACGACGTCCCATACCAATGGTACCGCTTCGAAGCTCCTGCATTTCACGCTTAAAGCCCTCGCGCTGACGATCGCCTTCTTTCACTAATACGGTTAACGCTTCAACTTTACTGCGCAACTTACTTAATTGTTTCTGAAGGTAAAGAACTAGACCTAAACACGCAATCACATAAACTAAGGCTGCGATTAAAAATTCATCGCCCATTCATCATCCCTACGCATCACAATCAGCTGAAATTAGCACCGACTCATCAAGTGGCATTCTAAAACTAAAGGAGTAAATTAAAGCCAAATGAATCGTTCGCATAACAAAAAGCAAAGCGGCAGATAGACACTATCTGCCGCCTCCGATGAATATTTAGAGTTGATTTAACTCAGCCCACTCTTCATCAGATAATAGTTTGTCTAAATCAACTAAGATCAACAACTCATTATCACGATTGCTGACGCCTTGAATAAACTTCGCACTCTCTTCTGTACCAACGTTAGGCGCGTTATCAATTTCAGAACGGCGTAAGTAAACGACTTCAGCAACACTATCGACCAAAATACCAATAACTTGCTTTTCTGCCTCGATGATCACAATACGTGTCGAATCATCCACTTCCGCTGATTGCAACCCAAAACGTGAGCGGGTATCAATAACAGTAACCACATTACCGCGTAAATTGATAATCCCTAAAACATAGTGTGGTGCACCAGGTACGGGAGCAATTTCGGTGTAACGCAGCACTTCTTGCACTTGCATGACATTAATACCATAAGTTTCGTTGTCTAACTTAAAGGTAACCCATTGCAATACTGCATCATCTTTACTTGCAGCCACGGCTGCGACATTTCTTGTATCTTTCATGTTTACCTCAACCAATGGAGTCCTGACAGCCTAAACCCGCATCAAGCATTTCAACTAAGGCTTGTACGTGCAAAATGCCACACATTTGTTCTTTAACCACACCAGCTAGCCAAGGACGTTTCCCTGCTTTGCTGCGCCAATTTACTTGCGATTTGGTAATTTTTACTGCATTAAGCAGGGACTCACAAGCTAATCCCCAATTACTGCCCTCTAATAATACAAGATATTGATAATTTACCGATTGCGCCAGTTTATCTGTGTATTTTTCTGGCATAACCCACGCACAGGTATCCACTAGATTTAACTGTTCTTCTCGATGAGTTTGTACACCAAGGAACCAAGAAGGACGACCAATAATATGATTAATCCGTTCTACTTTGACGATACCACCGAGACTGACTAATGGAACCGCTAACGTCAACCCGGCTACCTTAAAGAATAGTACTTGAAACTCATCATCGAGTACTTCTTGCAGATCTTTTGTCACACTTGGAGGCGCAAAGCCGACTTGAGTGTCGGGCACAGTCGATAAGTTATCGACTTGCGTCGGCGCAACATTCGCAGTCTCATCGACATCAGCCACCGTTATTACTACAGGTTGCTTGGGTGCTGGTAAAGGTTGCTCGATAACCTCCGTTGGCTTATCAACAACTGTAGCTTCCGCTTTTAGGACTGGCGCAAGCAGGCGCTCTAGCGACTGTTTATTCACTAACGGCTCAGCACTCTCCTTAGAGGAGACAGTAACAATGCTTTTTGCCCGAATAGGTTGTACTTCAGGTTCTAGAGTAGCTTTAACATCCGCTTTAGACCGCTCATGCTCTGCCAAAATGGCATTATTGAGCTGCTGAGTTTCCGTTTTTTTACTGCTATCAAAAGCGGTCGCAACATTTTCTTGAGATTTAATTGGGGAAGCACCAAAGGCACTATCATCTTCGTGCAATAATAATTCAAAAAAATCAAAAACAGTTTCATCAACCGATTTTGACATGGCCAAACTCCCCAGCTAAAAGAAAATCTAATAATCTTTCATAGGCCTTCACACCACGACAACCGCTTGCATAATGGGAGGCGGGTAAATGCGCTAAACTTGCATCTCTAAACTTAGTATCTACAGGAATAACATCACGCCATAGACTCTCACCATACTGTTCACTCAACACCTGCAACGCAGCAGGAGATGCCTTAGTACGCTTATCAAACATGGTTGGGACTACGGTATAACTGTAACGAGTCTTCTTTGACCGCCCCATGATTTCCATAGTTTTGACCATGCGCTCAAGCCCTTTAATCGCTAAGAACTCTGTTTGCACAGGAATGACAATATGTTGGCTTGCGGCTAACGCATTCACCATCAGCACACCTAAGACAGGCGGGCAGTCGACGATGGCAACATCATATTCATCAGCAACAAGGGCAAGCAAATTACGTAAGACAAGTCCCATGCCTTCTTGATGGCCTAAAGCTCTATCCAGTGTTGCTAGCGCCATAGTCGACGGTAATAAATCTAAACCATCCACCAAAGTTGGTACGATATGCGATTTAACCAGCTCTTTTGTAAGATGATTGTGCGCAACAAATACATCAAAAAGAGAACCGGGCACCTCTTCTGAGTCAACCCCAAGGTAGTAACCGAGTGAAGCATGAGGATCGGTATCAATCATCAAGACGCGCTTACCCCGTTTAGCGAGTGCTCCCGCTAAACTTGCTACCGAAGTGGTTTTACCGACGCCACCTTTTTGATTCGCTATGGTCCAGACTTTCAAAGCACTGACCTCTTAAATGTTGATTCTGTGCCATTTACAAGTGGAATGATTACGCGGCCCACCACGTTACTCTTCTTCCCTTGTCGTGACTCTTATGCCACCGTTAGGCAGACTTATCACCTTAACACCGTCGGCATTTTCCGAAATCACCACAGGAACTTGAGTCGACTCCTGTCGAACCTCTGTTGTCAATGCTGCTTCATTTTGCAAACGCAAAGAGACTGATGATTCAGCAGGTGACTGAGAGGATAACTGTTGTTTATCCATCTCAGGCACTTTTTCAAGTAAAGGCGGAATATTATTACCATCCGCCGCTGGCATTTCAGGCCCAAGAGTCACCGCATTATGTTCACCAGGCGCCACCATTTTTAGCATAGCCTTAGTTTGTTCTGGGTGTGTGGCAAGCCAATCAGCAATGACCTTAGCTTGTTCATCAGGCACCATGAGCACGACTTGGGTCGATGCTAAGCGTTTAACATCAGCAAGCAATTTTATGTTTTTTCGATGATAATCGAAACTTAAGGCACCAAGACAAACTATCGTCATCATCATTAGCACCATAATAAGCACAATATTTGTGCTTATCTGTGACTTGCTACTAGCCACGAGCAGACTCTTTTAAAATCGATTCAGCCATGTGCTCCAGTGAAATGGATTGAGTGGCAATTCCCGCACTGGCCACTGCTTGAGGCATGCCATAAACGACGCAACTCGCTTCATCCTGCGCCCAAATGGTCGCACCGGCAGCTTTAAGCATGCGTGCTCCTTCTCGGCCGTCAGCTCCCATTCCAGTTAACACTACAGCAAGCACATCTCCACCGTAGGCTTTTGAGGCTGAAGCAAAAGTGATATCGACACAAGGCTTATAATTCATTTCAGCACTACCGGCGAGCACTTTTATTCGGCCTGTGACGCCTGTACGCTCTACCATCATCTGCATTCCACCTGGCGCTAGATACGCACAACCTGGACGCAAAATATCGCCATTTGCCGCTTCTTTTACCTCGATTTTACATAAACCATTTAAACGATTTGCAAATGCTGGGGTAAAAGCGGCTGGCATGTGTTGGATCAGCAAAATAGGATGCGGATAATTTGCGGGAAACTGAGTCAAAATTTTCTGTAAGGCGACAGGCCCCCCCGTCGACGTACCGATTAACAATAATTTGTATTGCTTACCACTAGCACGAATAGACGATACAGGTGACGTACGCACTGGCGCAGGTGCACTTTGAACAGGAGTGGCCACATTCCCTAATACCGAGCCAGAGCTTGGTCTTGGGGTAATTGGGGCAACGCTAGGACGCGCCACTGGACGGAAAATTCGACGACGACCAAGAGCCTTGACTCTTTGCTGCAATAACAAAATCGCTTCATCTTTATTGGTCGCGATATCTTCAAAACGTTTAGGTAAAAAATCTAACGCACCCGCATCTAGGGCGTCTAAGGTGGCCTTAGCGCCATCATGGGTTAATGATGAAAACATCAGAATCGGGGTTGGACACTTTGCCATGATTTCACGGACGGCGGTGATACCGTCCATGACAGGCATTTCAATGTCCATAGTGATTACTTGGGGATTAAGCTCAGCAGCCATCTTCACCGCTTCAGCCCCGTTAGCAGCCGTCGCGATCACTTCCAGTTCAGGATCTTGATTGACTATTTCACTAACACGTCGTCTAAAAAAGCTTGAGTCATCAACGACTAATACTTTAATGGCCATTCCATTCCTTAACTTGGGAACTAACTTTTATTTTTCGCATAATGCTTTAATAACCCAGGAACATCCAAAATGAGCGCAATACCACCATCGGATGTAATCGTTGCCCCAGCCATACCTGGCGTACCGTGCAACAAGGCTCCCAGTGGCTTAATCACTACCTCTTCTTGGCCAATCAATGCATCCACAACAAAACCTATCTGCATCATACCTAACTGCACTATCACAACATGACCATGTTTCTTGTCACCATGTTTGAAGGTAGTTTTATTTCGATGCAACCAATGCTCTAGATAGAAGAGCGGCACGGCCTTGTTGCGAACGATGACAGTGAGTTGTCCGTCAACAATGTTGGTTTTGGTAAGATCGAGATGAAAAATCTCATTAACACTGGATAAAGGTAATGCAAAAACTTGTTTCGCAACATCAACCATAAGCGTTGGCATAATTGCCAAGGTTAACGGCACTTTAATCTCAAGTATGGTGCCTTTGCCTTTCATCGAGTCAATATGCACAGTACCGTTGAGTTGGGTGATACGGGTTTTAACCACGTCCATCCCCACGCCACGACCAGAGATATCTGAAATCTCGACCTTAGTCGAAAAGCCTGGGGCAAAGATCAAGTTATAAGCTTCATTGTCCGTCATACGCGCAGCGGAATCTTCATCCAGCACGCCACGTTTAATGGCAATTTGTTTTAACTTTTCGGGATCCATACCTGCGCCATCATCTTCGATTTTTAGCAGAATATGGTCACCCTCTTGGCTTGCCGATAGAGTAATCGTCCCCGTCCTTGGTTTGCCAGAGGCTTCACGGTCATTTGGCATTTCAATACCATGGTCGACCGAGTTACGAACCAAGTGCACTAAAGGATCCGCAAGCGCCTCAACCAAGTTTTTATCAAGGTCAGTTTCTTCACCGACCAACACTAAATCAATTTCTTTATTGAGCGTACGGGCTAAATCACGAACAACGCGAGGGAAACGGCCAAAAACCTTTTTGATAGGCTGCATACGGGTTTTCATGACCGCACCTTGCAAGTCAGCAGTCACTAAATCTAGATTCGCGAGTGCCTTAGACATCTCTTCGTCATCACGACTAATGCCCAAACTTACCAAACGGTTACGTACTAATACTAGCTCTCCCACCATATTCATGATTTGGTCGAGTCGTGCAGTATCTACGCGAACGGTCGTTTCACCTTGAGGAACATTTGCAGATGAGGCTGCGGCCGCTTTAACAGGAGCCTTCTCGGCGAGCGCAACTTCGGCCTGAGGTTTAACCGCTGGAGGGGTTACCGGAGTAACACTAGCTTTAGGCGCAGCAGGAGCCGCAGCAGATGTGGCAGGAGTGGGAGTCGGTTTCGCAGATTCCACTTTTGCAACAGCTTTGGCTGGTGCCCCACCTTTTCCATGAAGTTCGTCGAGTAAACGCTCAAATTCATCGTCAGTAATTTCGTCTGAATCGACAGCAACAGCAGTTGGTGTTGACACTGGCACAGCAACAGTTTCAACCTTAGGCTGAGGTGATATAGGTGTATCTACTTTTCCATTAAATTTTCCTGAACCATGAAGCTCATCAAGCAGGGCTTCAAACTCATCGTCAGTGATATCATCACCCGAGCTGGTTGCTTGTTGTACTTTAGGCTTAGCTGTATTTGATACAGAGGGAGTTGACGCAGTGGGTGCTGCCACAACATCAGCATGAGTAGTGTTAGTCACACCGGGACCTTTTCCACTACCGTGCAGTGCATCAAGCAAAGCCTCAAACTCCGCTTCATTAATCTCATCAATACTTGAGTTTGAAGAACTCACAGCCTCAACAGGCATCTCTTCAACTGCGACAACGTCAACAACAGTTTCAATAACGGGCTCGGGTTCGGGCTCAGCAATAGATTCAGGCTCTGACGCAGTTTGTCCTAATTCTGACGGCAGAGGCTCACCAGAACTAAGTAACTTTAATTTTGCAAGTAATGCAGCATCAGCAGGATCTTGTTGCTCTCCCTGCTGGGTTTGAGCAAACATGGTGTTAATTGCATCAACAGCCTGAAGAATAATATCCATTAATTCTGCTGTGACACTGCGCTTGCCAGTACGCAATAAATCGAATGTGTTTTCTGCCTCATGGCAGACATCAACCATGGGAGTCAAACTTAGGAAACCTGCGCCGCCCTTTACGGTGTGAAACCCCCTAAAAATGGCATTTAGCAAGTCAGTATCATCAGGATTATTCTCAAGGGCAACAAGCTGCTCTTGAAGCAACTCTAATATTTCCCCCGCCTCGATTAAAAAGTCCTGGAGTATCTCTTCATCTACATCAAAGGCCATCAAATTGACTCCCAGTTAGAAACCCAGACTCGATAGCAGATCATCCACTTCGTCTTGACCTGTTACTACATCTTGACGAAGCTCGGCATTCATTATCGGCCCTTCAGCTTCAATATTATTTTTCTGAGTAATCTGACTCTCAATCATTGGCTGCTCACCAAACACCGTCAGCATAGACACCAGATTACTTTCAACTTCCATCACTAGATCGATTACCCTGCGGATCATTTGTCCAGTCAGGTCTTGAAAATCCTGCGCCATCAATATTTGGTTGAGCAATTCGCGTAATCGGTTTGAGTCCAATTCACTTCGCGACATCAAATGCTGAACGTTATGGCAAAGCACCTTAAAATCACTGAGGGCAATTTCACGACGCATTAATTTGTCCCACGATGGCATCACTTGTTGGATGTTCGCGGTTAATGCATTCGCTAACGGCAAGCACTCCTCAACAGCATCCATAGTCTTATTTGCAGCTTGTTCAGTCATGTCAATGACATAACTTAGCCGTTCCTTAGCATCGGGTATTTCTGTATTGGCTAACTCAACTAACCGATTATCGATTTGGAAATCCATAAGAGCGCTATGCAATTGGCGAGTGAGTTTGCCCACCTCATCAAAAAGTTCCCTCTGAAGAGGAGCTGCCAGTTCTCTTAATAAATCATCAGCTTGATTTTGTTCATTCGCGCTTAACAGTTCGACTAAACGCTGAGCATGCTCGAGCGTGATGAGCCCTGATGTATGTGGCTTCATAGCTCATCCCTGCTTAAGCGAGTCGTTCAAATATTTTATCTAGCTTCTCTTTCAATGTTGCTGCGGTAAAAGGCTTTACCACATACCCATTCACACCCGCTTGTGCTGCAGCAATAATTTGTTCACGTTTTGCCTCGGCAGTGACCATTAATACCGGTAAATGCTTCAAGGAGTCATCGGCCCTAATGGCTTTAAGTAAATCGATACCCTGCATGCCTGGCATATTCCAGTCTGTAACGACAAAATCAAAATCGCCTTTTTGCAACATTGGCAAGGCGGTTGAGCCATCGTCCGCTTCCTGGGTGTTGTTAAAGCCCAAGTCTCGCAACAAGTTCTTGATGATACGTCTCATTGTCGAAAAGTCATCAACGATGAGAATCTTCATATTCTTGTCCAAGGTTTCCTCCGGTGAGCTGACATTCAGTGCTCAATTAATAATTATACTTATGTCCAATGCTTGAGTTTGCCTTTGAGTCGCAACATTGCCTGACTTAATATCTGGCTAACACGCGATTCGCTTACCTCAAGAATGGCGCCAATCTCTTTTAAATTCAATGCTTCATCGTAGTATAACGATAGCACTAGCGCGTCCCTTTCGGGCAATAATTTTATCGCCTCAACAAGTGCAGAATGAAACTGGGTTTCTGCCAAGACCTCAAACGTACCATCGCTAATATCATCGCTTGTAGTGAGTATATCCTGTGATACGCCTAAGTCTTCTATCCCTATGATTTTACCAACAGAAACATCGTTAAGAATATGATGGTACTCATCGAGCGTCATATCAAGTTTTTCTGCAATTTCTGTGTCGCGCGCATCACGACCTAGCACTTGCTCTAATTCATCAATAGCTTGGGCAACTCGACGATTATTTCGGTGGACAGAACGAGGAACCCAATCGCCACGACGGATTTCATCCAACATGGCGCCACGGATCCTTATGCCGGCGAAGGTTTCAAACTTTGCACCTTTACCGCCATCAAACTTAGATGATGCTTCTAATAATCCCATCATCCCCGCCTGTAGCAGGTCATCTAACTGCACAGAGGCAGGTAATCTGGCGAGCAAGTGATGTGCAATTCTTTTAACCAACGGTGCATACTGTTCAACGATTGACGTTTTATTGTCTAAACAAGTATACGCTGCGGCTTTATTCACTCGTTTTTTCCTCTTGAAAATCTGGTCGTTGAACTAAGCGCTCAACGAAAAACTCCAAATGCCCACCAGGTTGCTGTGGTACTGGCCAGCTCATAATTTTATTCGCTAGGCCTTGGTAAGCAATTGCAGCGGGAGACTTAGGATAAGCTTCAACCACTAACTTTTGCTTGCGAACCGATTTACGCAAATTTTCATCAAATGGAATGGTCGCAACTAATTCAAGTGCCACGTCCAAGAATCTGTCGGTCACTTTACTGAGTTTAGCAAACAATTCCATACCTTCGCGTAAACTACGCACCATATTTGCAACAATTTTAAAGCGGAAGACGCCGTGTTCACGGCTGAGGATTTTGATTAACGCATAGGCGTCAGTAATAGACGTTGGTTCGTCACAAACAACAACCAACACATCCTGTGACGCACGGGAGAAACTGAGTACCATGTCAGAAATCCCCGCGGCAGTATCCACGATGAGGATATCAAACTGGGTGCGCATCTCACTGAAAGCACGAATTAAGCCCGCATGTTGCGCAGGACTTAGCTCTACCATGCCTTGAGTACCCGATGTGGCTGGCACAATCCCAATACCTTTAGGCCCCCGGACAATAATGTCATCTAACTCAGCATCGCCAGACAATACATGGGAAAGGTTACGTTCAGCACGGATCCCTAACATGACATCAACGTTTGCTAAGCCAAGGTCAGCATCAAGCACTAAGACACGCTTGCCCTTCTCGGCTAATGCTACGGCAGTATTGATGGATACGCTGGTTTTACCCACACCACCTTTACCACCCGTAACCGCGATTACTTTCACTTTTTCGTTATAGGGTTGATTCATCATACGTAAACCACTTGCTTGATCCAGGGTCATAACTCTACTCAAATGCACAGGTCATATTATCTGACCACGCTGTGTCTGGTAACGATTGTTGTTCTGTGTTTTCTAAGGCCGCTAATGCTTGCTCAGCGAGCATCAAAGTATCAGCAACTTTCATATCTTCGGGCACTCGCTGCCCATCCGTAACATAACTTAATGGCAATCCACTTTGGATCAACACACTTAATGCGCCCGCTAAAGACACAGATTCATCAAGTTTGGTGAGTACAACACCAGATAAGGGAATGCGTTTAAAGTGATTTACAGCATCTTGCAGCACGCGGCGCTGTCCTGTGGCAGACAGTACCAGATAACTGCGGATAGGTATTCTGCTATTTGCAGTTAAATTATCAAGTTGCTGGTAAAGCCGCATATCTCGTTGGCCCATACCCGCGGTATCTATCAATACTAGCTTGCGATTTCTAAACTGATACAGAATTTGCTCTAGTTCAGCAAGGTCATGGGCTTGTTTGACTGGGCAGCCCATGATTTTGCCATAGGTGGCCAATTGCTCATAGGCGCCAATACGATAATGATCTGTGGTAATCAATGCCACTTGGTCAGCACCATGGTGAGCAGCAAAGCGTGCGGCCAGTTTAGCCAAGGAAGTGGTTTTCCCCACACCAGTGGGACCAACTAATGCTACAACACCGCCTTGCTTAACAATATCATCACCTTGATTATCAAGCATATTCGCAAGACTTTGCGGCAGTGCACGAACTAATTCTGCAGGAGTATAGTGTTGGCTCAGCGCAGCTAATTTGTTTGCCACCGCTGGTGAAAACTCGGCCTCCAACAACTTTGACTCCAGCATGGCACCGACAGGGTCGATACGCTTTTTATGCTCAGTCATCAATGCTGAAACCTGATGTGTCAACAAATTACGTAAGGATGATAACTCGTCGCGCATGGCTTCAAGATCGGCATTTTGCTTTTGCGAACTCTGTGACTTTTTATCGAAGGGATTGCCCATATCACGGCGCTCAGCTTTAGGCGCAGCTGCGGTAGCTTGTAATCCTTTAGCCCATGCAGGAAGCTCAGCATCTTGTTGTTGATGCGTGAGTTGTTGGTTTAAACGATTTTGTTGCTTCTCAAGCAAGGCTTGGAGTGAGTCCGCTGGCGCCGAGGGTTTTAGCTTAGTTTCAGCGCGGATCGGCGCTTTGGCGCCGAGCGAAACTAAGTCATCACTCACATCCATAAAGGTCGGAGTCGCAGCAGGCGCTTTCGCTTTTGGCTCGTCGTAGTCAACGGCAGCGACAATCTCAATACCGCCGTTCACCTTTTTATTGGACATAATCACCGCATCGGAGCCGAGCGTGTCCTTCACTTGGGCCAGTGCAGCACGCATGTCTTTGGCAAAAAAACGTTTAATCTTCACTTATGCGTCCTCTACTGCCCGACGGCAGATACGATGCGTATTTGCTTTTCATCGGGGATTTCTTGGTAAGAAATCACTCTGAGATTAGGAATAGTATATTTAACAAAGCGAGACAGGGTCGCACGTAACATACCAGACGTTAGCAAAATGGCAGGCTGTCCGACCATTTCTTGCTTTTGAGCGGCATCCGCTAAGGATTGTTGCATACGCTCCGCAAGACCTGGCTCGATATTGGGACCATCTCCACCCGTTGCTTGCATTGATTGATGCAACATCTGTTCCAACTCTGGCGCCAAAGTTATGACGGGGATTTCGAGTTCAGGGCCAGAGATCTCTTGAACGATCATGCGCTTCAATGCGATACGCACCGCCGCTGTTAACACTTCAGTATCGTTACTCTTAGTGCCGTATTCTAACAAAGTTTGCACTATGGTACGCAAGTCTCTGACAGAAACTCCTTCATTTAATAGGTTTTGCATCACTTTTACGACATTTCCGAGCGGCATCACATCAGGAATAAAGCCATCCACCAACTTAGGCGAGTGTTTAGCAAGCATATCCATCAGTTGTTGCACTTCTTCGTAGCCTAAAAGTTTTGCTGCATTATTCGTCAATATTTGGCTGATATGAGTTGCCACTACCGTCGCGGCATCCACTACCGTATACCCTAAGGTTTGGGCATGTTCACGCAGTTCAGGGGCAATCCACACGGCTTCGAGACCAAAGGCAGGATCACGGGTCTCAATACCATCTAACTTACCGTACACTTGTCCCGGATTAATGGCGAGCTCGCAGTCATGGCGAATATCCGCCTCACCCACAACAACACCCATAAGAGAAATACGATAGGCATTAGGCGAAAGGTCTAAATTGTCACGTATGTGAACCGCAGGAACCAAGAATCCCAATTCTTGCGAAAGCTTTTTACGTACACCTTTGATCCGGCTGAGTAATTCTCCACCTTGACCTTTATCGACTAAGGGGATTAAACGGTAACCCACTTCAAGACCGATAGTGTCAACATGATGCACATCGTCCCAGCTAAGTTCCTTAGGCTCTCTTTCGGCTCTTTCCATTGGGCCCGTTTTGACTTGCTCAAGGGCTTTGGCACGTTTGGCTTCATTACGTTTGAAGATAAAGTAAGCCGCACCAGCTGTGATCACGGCAAAGCTTAAAAACGCCATATGTGGCATGCCAGGTACAATACCCATGACAAAGAGTACGCCAGCCGCAATACTGAGCGACTTGTGACTGTCAAACATCTGACTAATTAACATCTGGCCCATATCGCCAGATTCATTTTGACGGGTCACCATCAACGCCGCGGCGATTGACAGTAATAGACCTGGAATTTGCGCGACGAGACCGTCACCGATGGTTAACAGGGTATAAATTTCAACGGCTTGGGAGAATGTCAAACCGTGTTGCACAATCCCGATAATAAACCCACCGAGAATGTTGATAACCAAAATCATGATACCGGCAATCGCATCGCCCTTCACAAACTTAGATGCACCGTCCATTGCGCCATAGAAGTCCGCTTCGCGGGTCACCTCGGCGCGTCTGGTTCTAGCTTGATCCTGATTAATAATACCTGCGTTTAAGTCGGCATCGATGGCCATTTGCTTACCGGGCATCGCATCTAAGGTAAAGCGAGCACTCACCTCGGCAATACGGCCAGCACCTTTAGTCACAACAGCAAAGTTAATAATAATCAAGATGATAAATACGACTAGACCCACGGCATAGTTACCGCCAATCACCACGGAGCCGAAGGCCTCAATCACCTTACCGGCGGCATCACCACCATTGTGACCTTCGAGTAACACCACTCGGGTCGATGCCACGTTAAGTGCGAGTCGTAGCAGTGTTGCAACTAGTAAAACAGTTGGAAACGCAGCAAAGTCTAAGGGTCTGTCGGTATAAATCGCGACAAGAAGAACAATCAAAGCCAAGGCAATGTTAAAGGAGAATAAAACGTCGAGTAGAAACGGCGGGATAGGTAATACAATCATGGCCAATGCTGCGAGTACTAGCATTGGTGTACCTATGCCCTTGAAAGAGCTCAGTTTCAACTGTTTTACTTGGCCTAGGGAGGCTTTAACATCCATTCACAGATACCTAAACTTTGACGTATAGCAGCCTGAAAGCAAAAAGCGCGCCAACCGCTAGCGCTTCTTGTTGTGGGTTTATCTCTGTGAACTATTTCTTCGGTAACCTAACACTTAACTAGTGCTTTAGATCGTCAGGAATGGGTTGATTAACAGGGATAGGGATAGGTTTGCGGCCACGCCCTTTTTGATACTGCCTTAACTGGAATACATAAGCGAGTACCTGTGCTACCGCGGTAAATAGGCCTTCGGGGACTTGTTGATCAAGTTTAGTGGTATGGTAAATCGCCCGCGCAAGTGGTGGTGCAGTAACGATGGCTATATTATGCGCCCTTGCTACCTCACGAATTTTAAAGGCAACCTCATCGACACCCTTAGCAATCACAAACGGTGCTGCAGAGCGCTTAACATCATATTTTATCGCCACTGCATAGTGCTCAGGGTTCACCACAATCACATCCGCATTGGGAACTTCGGCCATCATGCGCCGCTGCGCTAATTCACGCTGCATTTGGCGGACTCGCCCTTTGACCTCAGGTTTACCCTCGGTATCTTTATACTCGTCTTTGACCTCCTGCTTAGTCATTTTCAGCTGTTTATTATGGTTCCAGATCTGAAATGGCACATCGATCACTACAATGAATAATACGGAAGAGCAAAGTAGGATAAACATCCATACCAGTAAATCTAAAGCGTGGTAGACATTCCCAGGAAGATGATCGGCAGAAAGGAGTAAAATATCATTAAAATAATGATTTAGAAGAAAATATGCCGCCAACGCGACAACAGAAAACTTAGCAATGCCCTTCGTTAATTCAACCAAGGCTTGCACACCAAACATCCGTTTAAAACCCGCAATCGGGCTCATTTTGCTGGCTTTAGGCATCATGGCTTGGGTAGAAAAATTCATTCCACCAAGGGACACGTTTCCGATAAATGCCACCACCACAATCAGCAGCATAATCTTAAGCAACGGCCAACCTATTTCGCCGCCGACAACGCCCCAGACATTAAACATTTGATTAGTATCAAAAATTGCAGCTCTATCCATGGTAAACACACGTTCAAACACATTGGAAAGTGCTTTTGCAATACCAGGGCCGAGCATATACAGTCCTGTTGCAGCCGAAAGCAGAACTGTGGCCGTACCTAATTCTTTGGAACGGGCAACCTGACCTTTTTCCCGCGCCTGTTCGAGGCGCCTCCCGGTGGGTTCCTCGCTGCGTTCGCCGCTACTTTCTTCAGCCATTACGCGTTCCTATCCGGTTAAAGTATGCCATCGGCTTGGCACTGAAGCCCTAAAATATCGCAAAGCAAAAGCTGTGCCGATGCCCAGACTTCTTCGAAATGAGCCATTACGGGAGTCAAGGTCAACCATAAAATCAGCAGTCCACCAATCATAGTGATGGGGAAACCTATCGAGAAAATGTTCAGCTGCGGCGCGGCGCGGGTCATGACCCCAAAGGATAAGTTAACGAGTAGTAAGGCAATAATCGCCGAGAGCGACATAGTCAGTGCCGCGCCAAACATATAGGAGCCCCATTCCGCCAGCGAGCGATAACTTGTCAAGGTTAATCCTTGATTCGAAATCGGTAAGGTCTCAAAACTGGCGACGAGCATGCGGATCATCAACAGGTGTCCATCGACAGCGAGAAAAATCAACGTTGCGAGTAACAAAAAGAAGTTACCTATCACTGGCGTTTGTTGACCAGAGCCAGGGTCAACCATAGAAGCAAAACCTAAACTAGTTTGCATACCAATGATCTGGCCCGTTAACACAAAGGTTTGCATCACCATTTGGGTCACAAAACCCATGGCGACGCCAATAATAATTTGCTGAGCGGTAATAAAAACAGCGCTTAAGGAAAAGAGTTCTGCATCCTTAACGGGCGGCAACACGGGGGCTATTGCGAGGGTTATGGCAATAGCAAGAAGTAAACGCACACGAGTAGGAGTTGTTGCCGCGCCAAACACCACCATAACCATCAGCATACTGGCGACTCGAAACAGTGGCCACATATACGAAGCAATGGTTTGCATTAACGTATCAAGCAGCAACTCCATGGGATTAACCTACCACTTGAGGAATACGGTTAACCATTTCAATAAAGAAATCCATTAAGGTCTGTACTAACCAATGACCCATTAACATCAAAGCAAGCAAGGTCACAATAAGTCGAGGTAAAAAACTTAAAGTTTGCTCGTTAATTGAGGTCGCAGCTTGGAATACCGCCACAATTAAGCCAATGCCGAGCCCAGGCAGAACAATAGCCGAAACCATCATCACAATAACGGCTAGAGCTTCGCGAAAAATATCGATTAGCGCTTCTGGCGTCATCTCAGTACTCCGCCTGTCTAACCGAAGCTATTGGCTAAGGTGCCCATCACAAGCCCCCAGCCATCAACAAGTACAAACAGCATAATTTTAAAGGGCAATGACACAATCATAGGCGAGAGCATCATCATCCCCATGGCCATTAAGATACTGGCCACCACTAAATCGAGTACTAAAAAAGGCACAAACAACATAAAACCAATTTGAAAGGCCGTTTTGAGCTCGCTGGTGATAAATGCTGGCACAAGCACACTCATTGGTGCTTCTTCGGGTGAATTAATATTCTGGTAACCCGAAATATCGATAAAGGTTTTGAGATCCGTGGTACGTACTTGCCCCAACATAAATGCCCTTAACGGCTCTTTGCCCTTATCAAAGGCCTGTTGCAGAGTAAGCTGTTCATCAATATAAGGTTTTACCCCTTGATCATAAATTTTATCAAATACCGGCGCCATAATGAAAAAGGTCATAAACAAGCTCATACCGATTAAGACTTGGTTAGACGGTGTCTGCTGTAAACCAATCGCTTGGCGCAAAATGGAGAGCACCACAATGATGCGGGTAAAGGACGTCAACATAATGACCATGGCGGGTAAAAAACTCAGCGAAGTCATTAGCAATAGGATTTGCATGGTAACCGAATATTCGGTCGAACCATCGGCGGCGGTTTTTACGGTTACCGCAGGCAGTACACCATCGGCAGCGCCTACCGAGGTCGCAAACATCAGTGCACTGATCCCTATAAAAGTGAGTATGTACTTCATCATTGTTTTAATTTCGCCTGCCGTAGCTTGTCCGCAAAGGAAACGGACTCAATTTGGATTGGCTCAGCTAATTTATCAATTAAATTAACCTGTTGCCCGCTAACACCCAATAAATACTGCTGTTCACCGACCTGAACTAACACCAAACGCTCCTTCTGCCCAAGCGATGTGACCGCGAGGGTTTTCAGCACGCTGTGATTCGTCGGCACTAAATTAAATCGCCGCAGCAGGTACGCTAAGGCGAAGATAAGCAATAACACTAAAATAAGACCGCCTAGCATGCTCGCTGCTGCCATTTGTGATGGCTCAGTCACTTTTGCTGTAGCCACTGCACCTTGGGTGGCCACTTCAGCGACACTCGCCTGAGCTGCTGACGCAGCATTGAGAATTACCGATGTGCTCATCTCGCTCCTTCAGGCTTTTTCTTAATGAGTGATATCACTTAAGCTTTTTAATTCGCTCAGTTTGACTAATTACATCTGTTAAGCGAATACCAAATTTATCGTTTACCACCACCACTTCACCATGGGCGATAAGCGTGCCATTGACCATCACATCCAACGGTTCACCTGCAACTCTGTCGAGCTCAACCACTGAACCTTGGTTCAGCTGTAACAGGTTACGGATACTGATGAAGCTGCGACCAACTTCCATCGAAATCGTCACAGGTATATCTAAAATGGTATCTAACTTAGCCGCTTCTGCCTTGCTAATCGGCTGTGAGTCATCCACTAGCTCATCAAGATCAACGGCATTAGCCTCTTCCAGAGCTTGTTCGGCCATCGCTGCTGCCCAATCATCATCTGTACTCATCTCACTCCACCTTTATAATTCTGATATGTCTCTAGCTTTGCCTTTACGCGTCACTAATTGTAATTCGGATTTGACCGTCTCAGGACGAGGGATTTTTTCGTAAATTTTAAGTGCTAGATTATCTCGTGAACGTCCCATTTTACAGCGGTAAGTCGGTAAGTCCTCAATTCTCATCATAATGTACTCTGGTAATTCAATAGGGATAATATCCCCAGCCTTAAAGTTCATTACATCTTTGAGTGTGAGTTCGTGCTCAACCACGGTGGCATCAAAGCCAACTTTAACGTCCATAATCTCGTCATGCAGCGCCTGTGACCAACGCATATCGGTATCTTGTTTATCACTCTGTACGCCCGCATCGAGTAATTCGCGGATTGGCTCAATCATCGAATATGGCATCGTGATGTGGAAATCACCACCACCACCATCCACTTCGATATGGAAGGAGTTAATGACAACAACTTCAGTTGGACTGACAATGTTAGCCATCGCTGGGTTAACTTCGGAGTCTAAATAATCAAACTCCACATCCATCACGGGTGCCCAAGCATCTTTATAATCTTCAAAGATAATTTTAAGTAATAACTGCACAATACGCCGTTCAGTGGGGGTAAATTCCCGCCCTTCAATCTTGGCGTGGAAACGGCCATCACCACCAAAAAAGTTATCCACCAAAATAAATACCAGTCGCGCTTCCATGGTAATCAGCGCAGTACCTTTTAGGGGGTGGAAACGTACCATGTTCAGACTGGTTGGGACGAATAGGGTATGTACGTACTCACCAAACTTGAGCATTTGCACGCCGTTGATCGACACTTCGGCCGCGCGACGCATCATGTTAAACATGCTGATCCGCAGGTGGCGGGCAAAACGCTCATTAACAATTTCGAGCGTGGGCATACGACCACGCACAATCCGATCTTGGGAAGAAAAATCGTAGGAACGAGCCTCCTGCCCAGCGGCATCAAGCTCATCATCCTCTTCGACATCATCGACCCCGTGTAAGAGCGCATCAATTTCGTCTTGGCTTAATAAATCACTCACAGTATTGTCTTCGCCTCTTTAAGGTGCTGAAGATGAAAGGTTATTGCATGACAAAACCAGTAAAGAGCACTTTTTCAACGACTTTACGTCCCGTTACAGATTGCAACGTGTTTTGTACGCTCAACAGGGCTAATTGTCGTAATTCATCTTTACCCGCCTGTGTACTTAGCTTTTGCACATCGGCACCACTAAAAGTGGTTAGCAGCGCATCTTCAATCAACGGAATATGCTTTTGGGTCAACACATCATCGTCTTGGCCTCTGACCATCAGTTGTACTTTAATTTCAACGAGACGAGCACGGTCAGGCCCAGGGAGGTTAAATAAAAAGGGTCGTGGCATTGGCACATAGGCCGCCATTGCCGCATTGGCGGCAGGAGTGGTCGCCTCCGTTGCTGTAGCACCTTCGGCGGCGACTTCAGGCGTCTCATCACTGCTACCGAGGAAAAACCACAGGGCGCCCCCAATCAACAGGGCTGCAAACACGCCCGCACCGATAAAAATAAACTTCTTCTTACTTTTAGGTGCTTCGGTGCTTTCAAGTTCTAATGATTCTTCCTTGGCCATTTTCTGTACTCTTTAATTGGCTAAATTCGGGAATGGGATCAGGGCTTGGCGCATAATCCGCTTTATTACTATAGGTTACCTTCTTAAGCGTAATAATCTATACCTGAATTTAAACTAGTTGCTTGATTTAAACCTAAATCTAGCTCTTCTGCCGAGAAATCATCCACATTTCCACCGCTCGAACCGCCGGCTTCACCAAATCCCCCCTCGCGGCGTTGACCTTGGTCCCCTTGAGAAACATGACTGTCGGCCAATTGCATGCCCTGCTCCTGTAATAATTCACGTAGGCGAGGAATGGCTTGCTCTACAACATCGCGGGTTTGTGATTGTGTGACATGGAACTGCACTTGTGTTTGGTCGCCATGTACTTGTACTTTAACCAACATATGCCCAAGTTCTGGCGGATCTAAACGGATTTCCGCCTGTTGGATCCCTTGACTCACCATAGTCACTAATTGCTGCTTCATCACAGGCGAGAAGCGCTGGATCATCTCCTGCATTTGGTTTTGAGTTTCTACACCTTGGCGTAAGGAAAGCTGTACTTGTTGAATATCTTGACGCTGGGTTGCCTGCGTTGCCAAAGAATGCAGTGAAGATACCGCTTTAAATTCCACTGGCTTAAACTCGCTGCCCGTCTCTTCACTGCCAGAACTTAAAGCAGCAACTTGGCTATCTTGTTGCGCATCGAGAGTAACCGCTAACTTAGCGTCTTTTAGCAAAAAGCCTGCTGAAATCTCGGCGCGGGATGGGCTGTCAGCTGTAAGACTCGGATCGATGGCGGTGGCAGCAGAGACATTAGTCGCTACATTAGTGCCTAAGGTATTAAGATCGTTAGTATTCGCGGCTGTTGCCGCATTCGTCGTTAATACATCACTCGCAGAGGCATTGGCCGCTTTGATTGGTGTTTGATTATCAATGACTTGGGATCCCATTCCTTGGGGTGCAAGAGCTTTATCTGCTGGCTGCGTCGACACATTTATCGCCTTAGCGCCAATTTCTGCGGTACCAAGCTCTTTTCCCCCTAATACGGGCTCACCCTCAATGGGTAAAATATGATTTTCGGGCGGTTTAACGAACTTTTCACTGCGCAGACCTGTAAGTAACGCTGCATCATCAATCAAATGCGGCTCATCAACAGAGGTGCCTTGACTATCCGCTTCCGCAACAGTTACGGCCGCAACCAAAGCATCGACATCAGCAGCTGGAATCTGTGGCTCTACACTCTCAGTATCAGTGACATCAGCAGCTTGAATCGGTTGTTCTACACTTTCAGCATCAACGGCGTTCTGTTGTGAGGCTTGCTGTTGTAATAACTGTGCGGCGGCTTGCGCAGTATTTTGTCCGGCCACCTTTGGAGCGACAGCCCCAGAGTCTTCTGATTCAGTACTAACCTTCAGTTTGTTATCGCCAAGGCCAGTGTTAGTGGACTGAGCGAACTTAGCCATTTCATCGGAAAAAGTACCGTCAACAATAGAGCTGTCGGTCTGAGATTGATCATCGACTAATAACGAGGATGAGTCGGCATCGGCATCATCCGTTGCCGTGATATCAGCCTCAAGCGGCAAAGACTCGCCCGGCGCTGCCGCTTTCTTCATCTCATTTGCCATACCAATCTGGGCGAAAATCAAGTTGATATCGGCTTCATCATCAGTTTTGGTATCATCAGTGCTGGCTTCCGCTTTGGCAGATTTGACGGCCACATCCTGAGACACAGAGGTTTTAGTCGAGGGGGAAGATACGGATGTGACTGAAGCTAACGCTGCAGAAAAGTCTTCACTATTAGTATCTTGAGTAAATGCTTTACTTGAGCTAGCGCTATTTTTCGCGCTTGACGCTAATAGGATATTGTTCATTTGTTGCATATCAGCTCCTAAACATTCACCCGAAGACATAAAAACGTGCGGGCAAACGTCAATTTATGCGACTTTGGCCATCTATGGCATAAAGCAAGCAAATAAAGTGCCAATAAGTGAGGATTACATGTCGAAGAAACAACTTACACACGCAATGGCGAGCTTGGGTTAGGGCTTATTGCGGCGAAAAAACTGCTGAGAGGCAAATTCATCGGTCATCTTTTGCTCTTTTTTCAACTCAAGAGCTTGGCGTTTTTTCTCTTTATTATCTAAGAGCAATTCAACCGCCTTGCGTTTCTTTTGCTTATCGAGCCAATGTTGCTGACGATAATTTTTCTGTTTCTCACCATCGGCGACCACACGATTTTGCTGGGCAATGGCCTCATCGATTTGCCGAATGAAACGGTGGAATTGGTGATAATGGCTGGCGCTGATGGCTTGTCCCTGCTGAGACTGCATCTGCTTCATGTAGTCCAAGCGATAATTGTTGAGTGCATCCAACTGATTTTGACGCTTCTGACACTCTAATTGCGCCGACTTTAGCAACAACGCAGCCTGTTCCTCTGCATCGAGGGCTAATTTTAACACCAGTAATAACGGATCGGCATTCGCCATAACAGTCTCGATTATTTACATTGCGCCGCGAGTTGCCCAAGCATGACTTGGCTATCGGCAAAACTAAAGGCATCACGCATGGTTTGTCGTAAGAAGGCATTCATCGCAGGTTGCAGGCGTATGGCGTTATCGATTCGCGGATCGCTGCCTTGGGCATAGGCCCCAATCGAAATCAGATCCTTATTCTGCTGATAAAGGGAATAGGTCTGTTTAACGCGGCGCATGGCTTCTAAGTGCTCGTTCGAAATAACCATTGGGGCCACACGGCTAATGGAAGCCTCAATATCGATTGCGGGATAGTGCCCGGAATCAGCTAATGCACGGGAGAGCACAATATGGCCGTCGAGGATAGCCCGAGATGCATCGGCAATCGGATCCTGTTGGTCATCGCCCTCGGTCAGTACAGTATAAAATGCGGTGATAGAACCTTGTCCGGGACCACCATTGCCCGCCCGCTCAACCAAACGCGGCAATTTCGCAAATACCGAAGGTGGGTAACCTTTCGTCGCCGGTGGCTCACCTACGGCCAGAGCAATCTCCCGCTGCGCCTGGGCATAACGAGTCAAGCTGTCCATTAATAACAATACGTTATAGCCTAAATCCCGAAAATACTCGGCGATACGAGTCGAGGTTTCACAGGCGCGAAGGCGCATTAATGGTGAAGTATCGGCGGGCGCAGCCACCACAACGGAGCGTGCTCTGCCCTTTTCACCAAGGATTTCTTCAATAAATTCTTTAACTTCGCGACCACGCTCCCCCACCAGCCCGACCACAATAATGTCAGCGGTAGAGCCTCGCGTCATCATGCCTAGTAGCACACTCTTACCCACGCCAGAGCCTGCAAATAGGCCCATACGTTGGCCCTTACCAACGGTGAGCATGGCATTGATAGCGCGCACACCTACATCAAGTGGTTCGGTGATCGCTCGGCGAGAAAGTGGATTGATGGCGTTACTGTGCCTCGGCGCCTGCTGATCGGTCGATAAGGCCCCAAGACCATCTAATGGCACACCATTACCGTCGAGCACACGCCCTAACAGGGATAAGCCCACATTGAGCCCCGCCTGCTCACCGAGTGGAATAACCCGCGCGCCGGGTAACACACCACGCAATTCCTCAATCGGCATCAGATACAGCAGTTCATCGTCGAAACCAACAACTTCGGCGATCAACTCTCCCGCCATGGTTTCGATAGAACACAGGCTGCCAACGGGGGCGCGACAACCACTCGCCTCTAAGGTTAAACCAACCACGCGCACCAGTTGACCACTGGCGACAGCACGAAATGGCGGGACTTTATCGATGCAATGATTCAGCTTATTCAGCAGTTGATGGCGGCGATTTTGCATCTTGCTCTCCATCATGTTGTTGCTGGCTGCTTTGCACTTCATCACCTAGCTCGGTAGTCGAGGCAACTTTTGCGGCGTTTTCCTCATCGAGGACCGCTTGGCGCTGTTGCTGCTTGTGACTCAAATGGGATTGTTGATTACGTAAGGACTCAAACACCGTATCGATGCGTGAGGACAGGGTTAAATCCACCAACGAGCGTTGGCTACTAATGATGCAGTCGCCGACAGAGAGCGTAGGATCCGTCTCTAATTGCCACTGATTACGGTTCAATTGAGTGCTGGAATATAGCTTCTCGACTAAAGTGACATCATCGGGATGCATGCGAATACTGACGCTTTGCTCCTTGATTGGCAGAGATTCGACCCCTAAACGTAGCGCCGACAGGATTTGTTCTGGATGAGTTTTAAGTTCATGACCAATCACAGATTTGGCCAGCGCCATAGTGAGTGTCATTAAGGAATGTTCAATATCGCCATCGAGTAATTGCAATGGCTTTTCAAATTGGCTTAACAGTCCTTCGAAGCGGCTGACTAATGCCTTGGCTTCAGCAAGCCCAGCCTCAAGCCCTTGCTCATGACCTTGGGCTAGGCCCTCGGTATGGCCTTGCTCTAAACCTTCGAGTCTGCCCTGCTCCAGTCCTTCGGCATAACCTTGCGTCTTACCTTCGTTAAAACCTTCTTCTTCGGCTTGAGCGCGAATATCTTCAATTTCCGCCATGGTGGGTGGCGCAATGGTTTCGGCGGCCACCGCCTTCGGCGCTTGCTGCGGCGAATAACCAAAGAGGTTTGAAATACTCACCTCTTCGGTTTGGGTCACATCGGGCAATTGCCAATGGCTAAACTCAAGCTCAGCGTCGCTGACCACCCTGTGGACCAATTTATTGTCGCTATTGTCGCTCCGATTAGAGGAACTCATCGCCACCACCGCCGCCTAACATGATTTCACCGCTGTCACTTAATCGACGTGCAATTGACAGAATTTCTTTTTGGGCGATTTCCACTTCGCTGATCCGGATTGGGCCCATCGCCTCTAAATCGTCACGCAGCAATTCGGCGGCCCGTTTAGACATATTGCCTAAAATCTTATCTTTGAGCTGATCGTCTGCGCCCTTCAGCGCCTTCATTAATACATCCTGCTGCACTTCACGCAGCAAGGTTTGAATACCACGATCGTCCACATCGATAAGGTTTTCAAATACAAACATCAAGTCTTGGATCTGCTGCGCCATTTCCTCGTCGGTTTCGCGCATGGTTTCCATTAACTGACTTTCGACACCGGTATCGAGGTAGTTCATAATGTTGGCCGCCGCCTTTAGGCCGCCCATTTTCGCCGCTTGCGCACCACCTTGGCCGGCGAATTGTTTCTCCATGATGTCGTTTAATTCTTGCAATGCTGCTGGTTGCACTTCTTCAAGATTGGCGATACGCATCATTAAGTCTAACCGAGTGTTCTCGGGAAACTGACCGAAAATTTCTGCGGCTTGATCTGGCTCTAAATACGATAAAACAATGGTTTGGATCTGTGGATGTTCGTTTTGGATGATAGTGGCAACTTGACGCGCATCCATCCATTTGAGGGAATCCAAACCTTTGGCGCCGCTGCCCATGATAATTTGTTCAATCAAATTACCGGCTTTGTCTTCACCTAGAGCCGCCGTTAACGCCTTACGAACGAACTCTTCGCTGTTGAAGCCAATAGAAGAATATTTTTGAATATCATCGAGAAACAGCTTATGCACCCCGATGACTTTCTCCTGCCCAAAGTCTTCCATGGCCGCCATCGCCATACCGACCTTTTGCACTTGTTTAGGTTCTAAGTGCTTTAAAATAGAGGCGGCATCGGCTTCACTCAAACTTAACAGTAAAATCGCCGTTTTTTCGATGCCACTGAGATCCTTAATATTGAAACTTGAGGTTTCAGCGGCGTCTTTTGATTTATTCTCAGCCATTGTCTTGTAACCAGTTTTTCACGACTTGGGTTGAAAGCTCGGGCTCATTGGCCACAAGCGCACGGATAGCTTTAATCATATCATCATCTTTATGCAGATTAGGGATAAGAATTGAGCCATCGTCGGCATAACTATACTCTGCTTCTTTGGTATTGAGCATCCCTAAGGTGTCAGCAGCATATTGATCTTCGATCTCGGCGAGCTCATTACCCAATCTTGCATCGTCTGGCATGTTAACGCTATCAGGATAGATTAAGCGTTTCAGCATTGGGCGAACCACAGCAAGGATCAGCACTAAGATAACTAAGGCACCGATACCTAACTTAACCGCACGCCAGAACCAAGGCTGTTCCCAAAGCTCAGGCGCAGGAACATCTTCAACCAATTGATCCATAAAGGGAACAGTAACTACCTCTAAAACATCACCCCGCTGCGCGCTAAAGCCTACCGCGCCTTCCAGTAAACGGCGGATATTGGTTAATTCTTGCTCGGTACGGGCAACGCGTGCCACTTGGCCATTTTCACCGGCGGCGCCCGGTTTAAAGTCCACCGCAACTGACACACTCACGCGGCGCACTACGCCAATTTGCTGACGGGTATGGCTGATGGTGGTGTCTAATTCAAAATTACGAGTGGCTTCGCGGTGCGAGTTACCTGCGGTAACACTTTCGGTAGCTTTATCAGCCTCCTGAGGAATATTAGATTCCATCGGAGGTTGGTTCGATAATGCGCCAGGGATCCCCCCGCTCGAACCACCAGTAGAGTTATTTTCAACCGTCATTTCACTGCGTAGTGACGGTAAATCTGGATTAAACCGTTTGGCCGTTTGTTCAACGGCGGTGAAATCCATGCTCACGTCCACTTGGGAGGTGAAATTATCAGGCCCGAGAATAGGCGATAAAATCGAATCAATCTTGGTGCGGTATTCGGTTTCTTTTTGCTGTACCAACTCAAGCTCACGACGAGCTCTCGCAGAAACACCATCTTGGCTACCGGAGTTTAGTAAGCGACCATTAGAATCGGTTACCGTGACGCGTGAAGGCTCTAAGCCCTGAACCGCAGAAGCGACGATATCAACGATGGCATCAACTTCACCTTGGCCTAAGCCACCACGGCGAGTGTTAATTACTACTGTTGCACTTGGCTGAGAAGTATTACGGGCAAATACGTTTTCTTTGGGGAGTGCCAAAATCACTTTAGCGCGGCTTACGCTTTGTAACTGTTCAATCGCGCGGGCAAGGTTTTCTTCTTGGCTATGCTTGAGGCGAGCCTGCTCCATTCTTTGGCTCACGCCAAAACCACTGTCTTGGGTAAGAAAGTCTTTGTTTGAGGCGGCGACACTATCAATACCCGCACGGCTCAGCATCATTTTAACTTCTTGATATTTGTCCTCGGGCACCTTCACGACGTCAACATCGATTTGATACTTGATCTTATTTTTATCAAGCACGTCTAGCACTTGCACCATTTCCTGAGTTTCCATTTTACCCAATGGACGGTACTCAGGCTCCTGTGCCCAGATCATGACGAACACGGCGAGCGCCAAACAAATGGCGAGGGCTAAAATCATGGTGATTTGACGCATCATATCGACGCCACCGAGACTCCCCAGCACGCCGGATTTATTTTCCTGTTGGACCCCTTGGTCCACTGCGCCGGCGTTTGATCCGACAATCATTTCTGTGCTCACGATTCGTACCTGCTAATTGCGTTATTCAAGGCCTAAACAGGCATGCTCATTATTTCTTTATAAGCTTCAACGAGCTTATTGCGCACTTGGACAGTGGCTTCAAAGGCAACACTGGCCTTTTCGCGGGCGATAACAGTATCAGACAAGCTCACGGTGGTATCACCCATTTCTAAGCGAGTCGCGAGGTTAGATGAGGTTGACTGCAAACCACTCAAATTACCAATGGCTTGTGAAAGTAGCTGGCCAAAGTCAGCACCGCTGGTGTTATTCACTTGCTGCACAATATTATTAGGTGAAATCCCAAAAGAGGGTTTGATTTCACCTTGAAGTGACTGCATTTCTTGCAGTAATGAATTCGCGCCAATTTGCATGTCGTGCTCCCCATCGTCGAGTTATTGACGATTAAACTCTCAAGATAACGAGGATATGCAAAACTACGGCCAAGTTTTTACTTGGCCGAGCTAAAAAGAATTGCAGAGGTCATAGGTGTGAAATCGCCAAAGGATAACCAGTGGCGATGGTGCTAGAAAGGTTGCAAAACTCGACTTAGTTAGGCAATTGAATCCCCATATCGCGCATTCTGGCCATCTTGTATCTTAAGGTGCGCGCGCTGATCCCAAGTTTCTCAGCAACCAACTTACGGCTGCCTTGGCATTGCGCTAGGGTTTCGAGAATGATCACATGTTCCTGCGCCTTTAACTCTTCACCTAACCCCTCTGGCTCACTGCAATATTCAGCATCATCGGATGATAACGGCACATCTTGAGCATCAATAATAATGTCATTGGCAGTAATCACAGTATCTGATCGCAAAATCAAGGCTCGCTGCACAACGTTATCGAGCTCTCGCACATTACCTGGCCAGCGATGGCTAAGTAAACGGCGGCATGCGGCCTCATCAAATTCGGGTACGTCGATGATACTCAGTGCCTTTGCGTGTTTTGTGAGTAAATGCCGAGCTAAGGGTAAAATATCCGCAGGGCGTTGATTCAGTGCAGGCCACGTCAGTGGAAACACGTTAATACGATAATAGAGATCTTCCCTAAATTGCCCCGCGGCAACCACGGCTTTTAAATCCCGATTCGAAGTGGCAAGCACCCGAACATCTAACTTAATGGTTTTGCGACCGCCTAACCGCTCCACTTCGCGCTCTTGCAATACGCGCAGCAGTTTGGCCTGTAACCCTAAATCCATCTCTGAAATTTCATCGAGTAATAAAGTTCCGCCCTGTGCTTGTTCGAATTTACCGGGGCATGCCTGATAAGCACCGGTAAAGGCGCCCTTTTCATAACCAAATAAGGTCGCCTCGAGCATATTCTCGGGGATGGCCGCACAGTTGATGGCCACAAATGCTTTGTCTGCACGGCTGCTATGTTGATGAATATAACGGGCTAGCACTTCTTTACCCGAACCGCTTGGCCCGAGGATCATCACCGAAGCATCAGAAGCTGCAACCCGCTGTGCTAAGGATAATAATGCAATGCTCTTTTCATCGGCAACCACAGGTTGATCGCTATTTTGTTTGAGTGGTAAATAGCGGGAAACTTGATTGAGCAACACCTCTGGAGCGAAGGGTTTTGCCAGATAATCGACGGCGCCCAATTTAATTGCACTGACCGCACTGCCAATGGTGGCATACGCCGTCATCAATAACACTGGCAGCTTGGGGTGATGTTGCTGTAAGTAATTTAATAATCCTAAGCCGCCAATGCCCTGCATCTGCACATCGCTGATCACAAGATCAAATTGATGTTGTTTTAGTGCGATTATGGCTTCTTCACCAGATGCCACATCAATACAGTCGTATTGTGCCAACATTAAGGTGTCCAGCAACGCCTCGCGTAAGGATGCATCGTCTTCGACTAAGAGTAATTTGGCTTCAGACATAGGGTTTCTCCAGCGGCAATACAGTAGCAGATTTAGCCTGCGGGAAAGTAAGCGAAACAGTACAACCTTTATTGGGCATACAGCTTAATTGCAGTTGGCCGCCATGATTACGCACAACGGATTGCACAACGGCTAATCCAAGTCCTGTCCCTTGAGCTTTGGTTGTGAAAAAGGGTTCCATCACTTTCTGCTGCATCTTCGCATCTAAACCTCTACCGTTATCAATAACCTCTAGCATTAATTGATCCCTTGACTCTGTGGCAAGGATACGGATCTGACTCGCTCCAGCTTCGAGACTGTTGATGACGAGATTATTAATTGCTGAGCTTAGCGCGCTTGAATTTGCGAGCAATAATCCACTCGAAGTATTAGTAAAAGAAAGTTTGCAACCTTGCTGTTCCGCAATAGGATCACAGTTTCCCATTACGTTGGCTATCACATCACTCAGGGAAACTAATTCACCAAGCTCATCTTGACGGCCTTTTGCCATCAACAGCATATCGTTAACTTGTCTTTCCAACTCATTAAGCCTATCAACCAGTTTCTGTTGAAACTTAACCTTGGCAGAGTCTGATAATTTAGGGCTAGCTAAGTTAGATGCATACAACAAGGCAGCAGAGAGTGGCGTACGGACTTGATGGGCCAATGTCGCCACCATCTTACCGAGCGCGGATAAACGCTGCAGATGGGAAAGATTCTTTTGCAGTAGACGAGTTTCGGTCAGATCCGTCAGCACAATTAATTGGCCAGGTTCCGGCGTTAATGGGGTAATCGCAAATTTGACTCGGCGGCCATTGCGTAATGAGACTTCATGGCCATCATCGTCCTGTGGCGCAAACGCCGTATGGATCACATCAATCCAGCGGGCGCCGCATAACGACTGCTCCAGCAATTCGACGGCAACGGGGTTTGCATCAGTGACAATACCATCACCGTTCAAAATCACCACGCCAGAGGGCATAGCCTGTAAAATATGCTCCATCCGATTGGACATATTGGCGGCCTCACGCAGTTGGTTCCATTGTTTGCTAGTGTGCTTGAATGTTTCAATTTGCGCTAGTGGATGAGCAGACATAGTCACTCCGTCAAAAAATTGCTTATGACGGAGTGCCTGCAGATTCTATGCCAAATTAAGAAATGAATTTAGATAGGTAAAACAATAAGATAAATAACATCAAAATGACTATTCTTTCGTCATTCCGTACTTACGCATTTTCTCAACCAAGGTAGTACGGCGAATACCGAGCATTTCGGCGGCACGCGCAACCACGTTATCCTGCAGCTCTAACGCCTGGCGAATCATATCGATTTCAAGCTCTGCCAGCAGATCCTTGAGGTTAACGCCTTCAGGTGGTAACTCACTGGGGAAACGCGTTTCAGGAATTTCTACTGGCTCTTCGCTGGTAAAAATCGAAGCGAGCGCATCACGTTCTTGCTGCTCTTCACTGAGTTCGACACTATACTCAGGCACATCAATATGACGATACTTTATCGGTAAGTCGTTCACATCGACCAAACCGCCTGGATATAAAATCGTTAGGCGTTCAACCAGGTTAGATAATTCCCGGACGTTACCTGACCAAGCATGTTCTTTTAACGATTCAATAGCACGCTGAGTAAAACGAACTTTGCCACGTCCCTCGTTATAGACACGACTCACTAACTCTTGCAGCAGTAAAGGAACATCATCCTTACGCTCACTTAATGCTGGCATTTCGATCGGGAAGACGTTAAGGCGGTAATAAAGATCTTCACGGAACTCATTGCTGCTGATCATAGTTTCAAGATCCCTATGGGTTGCCGCTACGACACGTACATCAGCATTAATCGTTTTAGTTCCCCCAACACGCTCAAAGACACGTTCTTGCAACACGCGCAGCAATTTTACCTGCATTTGCAAAGGCATGTCGCCAATTTCATCGAGGAACAGCGTGCCACCTTCGGCAAGTTCGAAACGGCCCTTACGAGAACTAATTGCCCCAGTAAAAGAGCCCTTTTCATGGCCAAATAATTCACTCTCCAATAACTCAGGCGGAATCGCGCCACAGTTAACCGGAATAAAAGGACCATCTCGGCGCTCAGATAAATAATGAATGTTCCGAGCAACCACTTCCTTACCCGTCCCCGACTGACCCAGGACTAATACAGTGGCATCAGAGGTGGCGACTTGGCTAATCAAGTGACGCACATTGGCAATGCCTTCACTACGACCCACTAAGCTACGAAACAGTTTGGTTTGATTTGCACTGGTTGGGACTTGTGGACGTTTGACTTGCCCATAAACCTGACAAAAATGCAGGAGTTCGGTTAGTTGTGGGTAGTTTAGTGGCTCTTCAATCTGACCCAGCACATTAGACACTTGCAGATCATCTACATTGCCAAATAACAAAATGGGTTGCCATGGGTACTGACTCGCAAGTGACTTGAGTGCATCAGCAGGCATATTATCAGCACTGACCACTAAAGCGCGGAACCGAGTATCTTGCAGACAAATACTTAACTTTTCGATGGCGACGATTTCAATCTGCTCACCCAAAAATTCAAAAATGCAGCACAGGCGACTTAAGCGCTCTGATGGGGTTCCGACAAGTAAAATTCGTTGATCTGTTTGCATCATTCAGTAGGCCGTAAAGCTCTAATATGTATTAATTTGCATTAATTATTTTATGATTAGTTGCTGTAAAAGCTTAACAAATTCAATGTAACAATCTGTGCCACCATCACTACTGTGATGAATATTGTATTATCAGCAGTCGAGAAGCAAGCCTCGAATGCCGATTCTGCCAAACTGAATTGATTTTAGTTCATTTAAGCTATGATTCTAGCTAAAAAGGTCAATTAATTGACACAAGACAAAAAAGACGCACTTTAGGGTGCGTCTTTTTTATTACTTAAAAGTAGGGTTAACGAGCTTCTTCAGTATGGGAAGAGATATTGTGTTTATCTATAGGGATGGCATCCCACCCTTCTTTGATGGTTCGTAAAATATCACAAACATCATCAATGGCCTTTACATCGTTATTGAGGTTAGCTTCAGAAATCTTACGTAGCATAAAATCGTATAAATCACTCAAATTTTTAGCTATTTGCCCACCAGCATCCATATTTAAACTATTACTCAATCCTGTAATAATTCCAATAGCCTTACTGATATAAATACCTTTATTGACTAAATCATTTTGTTCGATAGCGTAACGGCTCTGAGCCAAGCGTTGTAATGCCCCTGCAAACATCAGCTGAATAATGCGATGCGGTGAAGCAACAGTAATTTCACTTTCTAACGAAACCTTACGATATGATTGCAGTGAACCTCTCATAAACACCTACCTATTTGAATCTATAGTCTCGTAAACACTGATCTTGCGCTTATTCTTACTGCCCGCATGTAATAATGCTTGCCTGTCCGCCATGATGTGATTTGCCTTAATAGTGAACTCTTTAGTGAGGTCAAGCTGACACTGAAGATAATCAGCGTCCGTCATGCTAGCATCAGCCACTAATACATTGAGTAAAAGTTGACGCTCTCCAACGAGTACCTGCAAATTTGACACCAACTCGTCAGTTTGAGGATATTCTGCGGGGATGCGAGTTAACTGATTCAATGTGTCGCTGAGCGTTATATTAAGTTCATTAAGTTCATTAAGTTGTTTCACTAGACGTTTCCTTACTTACTAACTCTTTTTAACTACTCCAGGAAGCGAGTTTAAACTAGCAAGTAAAGCACTACTCTGCTGGTTAAGTTGTCCTACGACAAGATCCATTGCATTAAACTGTTTTGTTAAACGGGCAGTTAACTGGTCCATTTTAAGAGTAAAAGCTTCTCTTTGTTCTGCTAACCTACTTTGCTGATTAGTATAACTTGTCTCTCTATCTGCAATCACGCCTCGGGATTTAACATAGCTTTCAGAAACATCGTAAAACCGATTAGCTAAGCCTTTTTCTGGTGTAGCAAAGAGAGCTTCAACACTAGACATATCCTCAGAAAGCACTTTATCAAGCTTAGTATCATCAATAGATAACTTACCATATCTATCTGTTGTGATACCTATATCATACAAAGCTATAGAACCACCATCTTCGGTAGGCACTCGTTCGCTCGCAATACTACGGAGTTGTGATTCAATCGAACGGATCATCGAGTCGCCCTGCAATGCCGCTGCAGTATTTGTATCTTGATCGTAGGATGACAGCTTATCGACCGTTGTAACTAAGCTATTGTAGGCATCAACAAATGCCTTAACGTTTGTTTTAACTGCATCGTTATCTTGTTCTATTTTGAGTGAAGTGGTTTTAGTAAGATCAGCATCTGTTAACTGTAAAGTCACACCTGTAATCGCATTCTTAACTTCATTAGTTTGCGAGGTGACTTTTTGATTATCAATGTAGAGGACAGCATTTTTTGCATCTTGAAGCGTTGTGGTATTCATTGCATCAAACATATTGCTAAGGCCAGAGCCTGTGGTATCTGTAGCCGTGATGCTGATTTGGTTATCTTCGCCAGATTTATCGGAACTAAAAACTAATCGACTTCCGGCGTCACTGGTTATAACGGTGGCAGTGACACCGACATTATCGGGTGCTTCATTGACTTTTTTCGCTATCGCATCAAGAGAATCCGTTGCCGATACGTCCACGGAAAAATTATTACCATTGACCCCAAAAGCTAGACTCCCCTCACCGACACCTAATGCAGGATCAGTTACATTCGTTCCAGCAATTTTATGATTGACAGCGAGCTGTTCAACTTTAATAGCATAACTACCTGTTTGAGCTGTTTTATCAGCAGTTGCAGTTAAATATGTACTATTACTAACGGATATTTTGCGTTGATTTAAAGCCTCACCGGTTTGTAATTTTTTTACGGCATCCTGAAATGTCGTCAGTGCGCTTTTTAAGGTTCCCATAGCAGAAACCTCAGCTTTAATGCTGTCTTCTTGTGCTTTAAACATTGCTTCTTTAGGAGTTTTTTCAGCATCCACTAATACTTTTACAATGTTATCAACATCTAACCCTGAACCAATACCTGTCGCTGTTAATGCCATATAAACCTCTTACCTATCAACGGATATATAAAATTGTGTGAATTTTAAGCCTCTGTTTTCATCAAAAGCCCAGTCACTTCAGACAGTTTTTCGGCTAACTTGAGCGCTTCCTCACTGGGCATCTGCCTAATCACATCACCCGTATCTCTATCCAACACAGTGACGACGGCTTGACCAGAGTTTTCATCAACCTTAAATGCGAGACCTTTACGCATCATAGACATCATATCAGAAAGCTCAGATACCACTTGAGTTAACTTTCCGGGATTTTGTTCATTCTCTGCCGCACTTTGCTCTGTAGACTGTTCAACCGTAGATACAGCAGCATCGCGTTTTAATTCAACATCTGCTATGGGTGTTTTCAGTGGTACTTGAGCCAAATCAACACGGTTTGAAGCCGTCATTGTTGTGCTTGCTATATTAATATCCATAGCGATACCTCACCATCTTAAGCATTTGTCTTTAACGGCTTAACAAACACTATAACTTTAATGACCATTTATGTGGCAAAGGGAGATCCGTCTCCGAACCTCCCTTAGAGCCTTATACTTCAGTATGTTATTAAAGTAGTGATAAGGCCACTTGAGGTAATTGGTTAGCTTGCGCCAACATCGCAGAACCTGTTTGTTGTAACACTTGGTTCTTAGTCATTTGCGACGTTTCTTTCGCAAAATCCACATCCACAATACGGCTCTTCGCATCGGCGACGTTAGCTTGCGTATTAGCACTGTTACTAATGTTATAGGCTAAACGGTTTTGCTTAGCACCTAGATCTGCGCGTTGACTGTCGATGGTTTTAATCGCAGCATCAATCGCAGCCAGTGCAGAGGCTCTGGCAGAGCCTGTAATATCTAAACTATCAACCTTTAATGCTGATGCAGTGGTTTTTGCCACAGAAATCGTAATATCTTCACCTGATTGGTGCCCTACTTGGAAGGTTTTACCGGCAGCAAAATCACCATTAAGTAACTTTGTGCTACCAAAAGCGGTATTGGTACCAATTTCAGTGATTTCTAATGCTAACTGATCAATCTCTTTTTGTATTGCATCTAAGTCATCGGTACTGTTGGCACCGTTTTCAGCTTGAACAGTTAAGTCACGCATACGCTGTAACATGTTAGTCTGTTCTTGCATCGCACCTTCAGAGATTTGGGCGATTGAAATTGCATCGTTAGCGTTACGCATACCGACATCCAGACCACGTACTTGGCTGTTTAAGCGGTTAGAGATCGCTAAACCTGCAGCATCATCCTTAGCACTATTAATACGCAGACCACTGGATAAACGTTCCATTGATGTGGCCAAACCGCTTGCTGAAGAGTTTAAGTTTTTCTGTGCTTTTAAAGATGTGACGTTAGTGTTTACTGTAATGGCCATGATCGTTTCCTCTTTATACCTGGCTTGTTAGCTAAATTGCCTGTCTACTTAAGCCAGGCGGGTCTTAGTGGTTACAGTATATTTAACGGCAGCACCTTTTTTATCTTTAGGATTATTTTTAAAAAAATTTTATTTTTAAAAATAATCTATTTTTCATGGCGATAATTATTTTACCCAGTAAAAAACTTTGCCTACCCTTCTAGAAATCTAGAAAAAGTAGGCAAAAAATACTTCTATATCCTCGCGTGACTAAAATTAGCCTAAGAGTGATAACGCCACTTGAGGTAGTTGATTCGCTTGCGCAAGCATCGCCGAACCTGTTTGCTGTAACACTTGGTTTTTCGTCATTACCGAGGTTTCTTTGGCAAAGTCGACATCTACAATTCGACTCTTCGCATCGGCGACGTTAGCTTGGGTATTAGCACTGTTACTAATGTTATAGGCTAAACGGTTTTGTTTAGCGCCTAAGTTTGCACGTTGGTTATCAATGGTTTTTATCGCTGCATCAATGTTTGCTAGCGCAGTGGAACGACCTCCTGCGCTAGCAATAGCTAATGCGTTGACAGATAAACTCCCGGCATTAGTAGTACCAACGGAAATAGTGATATCTTCACCTTCTTGGTGACCCACTTGGAACGTTTTACCCGTTGAAAATAGGCCAGTCATCAGTAGAGTATTACCAAAAGCGGTGCTGTCACCAATGGCAGTAATTTCTTCAGATAATTGATTGATCTCTTTTTGTATTGCATCTAAATCATCGGTACTATTTGCACCGTTTTCAGCTTGTACAGTCAAGTCACGCATACGTTGCAACATATTAGTCTGCTCTTGCATTGCGCCTTCAGCAATCTGGGCAATAGAAATGGCATCGTTTGCATTACGCATACCCACATCTAAGCCCCGCACTTGACTATTTAAACGGTTTGAGATTGCTAAACCCGCAGCGTCATCTTTGGCGCTATTAATACGCAGACCACTCGATAGACGTTCCATAGAGGTTGCTAAGCCACTACTGGATGTATTTAAATTTTTCTGTGCCTTCATCGAAGTCACGTTGGTATTAACTGTAATAGCCATAGTATTTTCCTCTTCTAAGTATCTTGCCAAGACTTCGAAGCTTGGCCATTTCCAATCTTGAAACTACCAGTGCATTTAGGCTATTACACCTAAAAATCACGATTAAATATAATCAAACAGGGAAACAGAACCCACCTTACTAAACACGCTAGAGACTGCGTTCAATGCAAGCTGCTGCTTTGCAAATTCCGTAATCGCTGACGCGTAATCAAGATCCTCAAGTCGAGATAGAGCAGATGTATTCAACACTTGTTCCTCGATGTGAGTATCTTTGTAGCTTTCAACGGCTTTCAGATTATTCCCCGCCACACTTCTGGCAGAACTGATCTGATTGACACCACTATCGATGTCATTCAATATCTGTGCCAACTGAGATCGACCTTGAGGTGTGTTAGCTGAATTAGGATCTTCAATTAATGCGATCGCACGACTGATTGTATCGAAAATGCTGACTTCAGACTGTGGCTCCATGGTGAAACTATCGCCAGCGCTGGGTTTTCCAGAAATGTTGACTTCAATACCATTAAAACTTACAGGGGTTGCCGCATCAAAATTAGCAATGTTCGCCACTGGATTATTGGCTGAATCAAGTACTTGTAAATTGGTTCCACCAGAACCATTATCTGAAAAATTAAATGTATATGTATCAGCTAGATAAGTTGCTGGATCAGCAATCTTCGCCGTTTTAACACTAAACTCGCCCTGCTGGCTGGCCAAATAATTGACACTATAATCGCCAAGTCCATTGGGGGCTTTCATAAAAGCGGTGTCGCCAGGGACATTAGTTCCTAGTGCAACGCCAGACTGCACTAAACTATTTCGAATGCCAGAATCACCGCTATAAACTATTTTGGGTGGTGTAGAGTTATCGAAAGCAAAAGGCTCTTTATCCGTGCTGTAGCCAGAAAACATATAATTGCCAGATTCATCCTTACTATTGGCAATAGATAAGAGTTCTTCTAAGCTGCCTTTCATTTCATCGGCAATCATTTGCCGCTCAGAATCCGCGAGAGTGCCGTTTACCGCTCGCATAACTTGTTCACGTATGGAAGATGCCAGATTTTCGGCACTCCCCAACTTACTTTCAGTTACTGCTAATCGATTAGTCGCGTAGTCAATATTCTTCATAAATTGATCGACTAAGGCATTGCGTTGATTCAGGTTATCGATACCTAGCGCCGCGACAGGATCATCACCTGCAGTATTGACTTTTTTGCCACTACTGAGCTGTTCGAGGATCTTGCTAGTTGCCGTTTGCTTTTGCAGTACACTCGTAATGCTTTGATTAAAGATCTGCGCGGATGATAGTCGCATGATTAAATCTCCTAACGCACTGAAGTTAATAGGGTGTCAAAAATTTGTTGTGCCGTAGTCATGATACGGGCTGAGGCTTGATAAGCTTGTTGAAAACGCATTAAATTGGCGGCTTCTTCATCTAAGTTGACGCCCGATTCGCTTTCTACTCTGGCATAGGCTTGTTGGTAAATAGCCTCTGCAGACCCTACACGCACTTCGGCCGCTTTTGTCTTACTGCCTATGTCAATTTTTGTATTTTCAAATACATCCGCTAAGGTTGACTTCCCCCCATTCATCACTTTACTTTCACTCAATTTGGCCATAGCAACGGCGTTAGAGTTGTCGCCTTCAGCAAAGGCTAGGTTAAAGGTAAATCTGTCATTACTGGCGGCTGCGGTACTATCAACTTCAAAGGTAAAACCAAAGGCACTTATACTTGGGGGAGTATAAGGAGCGGCAGCGCCAAGGGAGGTTCCGGAGGCATCAAATGCTTCATAGGTTGGAGGTATCGCGGTGGTATCGAGCTGGATCGTCAATTCACTGCCAGTAATAGGAAAATTGGCTGCACTGCGATTCGTAATTTGCGTCAACTTAACTTGGGTATTACCTGAGTTCGCTGCATCAGCGGTTATTTTAGGCGAAGCGGCGGCAATGCCTTTTGGATCCGTCATTTCAACGGTAATGCCGTTAGCGGCGCCCGCAGTAGGGCGAATAACAAAGCGATCACCTGAAGCCATCGCCCCAGCTTTAATATCGATTGAAAATCCAGCACCACCTTCTAAGGTCGACCCATTTAAGGTCAGTGGTGTAATTACCCCGGTTTCTGTATCCCTTAATTCATAGGAGGCCGGCGCAGTAAAAGATAACTCATATGAGCCACCCGTTAATAAACGCGTATCATCAATATTCACACCTAAAGTTGCGTTACCAGTATTGTTTGAATAGCCACCAACACGACCCAATGACATTAAAGGATCATTAATATCCCTAAAGATATTCGATCCAACTTGACCATTGAGATCAAATCCTTGAGCTTGCATTTTATTGAAGTTATCAGCAATCCCTAGGGCTAACTGATCGAGCTCGTGACTTGCCGGAATTAATGTTTGATCACGGTACTCAAACAGCGCACCTAATTGCCCGCCTAATTTACTCGGATCGGCAGCAACACTTTGTGAGCCAATACTTGACGTCAATTGCAATTCATTGGGAAATGGATCTCCAGTTTTAGTATCCATCGTCATGGCGATTTCACCGGAAACCAACATCACCGAGCCGCCCAACATAATGCTTTTGGCACCATTCTCTTGAGGAATAACATTCACTTGAGCATATTGGCTTAGCTCTTGAATGAGCGCATCTTGTTTATCGAGTAACATGGCATCTTGATTTGGCGATTTCATCAGCTCGAGATTTAAATTAGCCAACTCCTTACTAATCTCGTTGATACGCTTAGTCATACCTGTGATCTGATCATTAGTTTGCGTCATCTGGCCATTTAAGCTCGATTGCATCTGATTCAAACTATTAGCCAATTGTTTAGCATCGTTTAGGGTTGAACTACGAATACCTAAGTCAGCGGGCAAATCCGCGAGACTGTTTAATCCAGTAAAAAGAGAGTTTAAGCTCTGAGGTACCATTTTACCGATTTGAGAAAACAGTTGATCGAGCTCACTGAGTTTGCCATAACTCGCTTCAGCACCACTTAGGGTTGTTTGTCCAATACGTAATTCTCTTGCCGCATAGTCGTTGTAAATACGTTTTACATCATCAACGTAAGTCCCCGTGCCATAAAAACTATTACCAAGCCGTTGTGACTCTAGCGTCGACTGGGTTGCCACCTGCCTGTGATAACCTGCGGTATTCGCGTTGGCAATGTTATTACTGGTAACCCCAAGTTGCGACTGCGAGGCTAGCACCCCAGTACGAGCAATATTTAATAGGTCAATCGCCATTAGCCGACACTCCTCAGAACTAATAACCTATGAAGATTTATCATTTGTCTTCTCCTTGCAGTATCGACTTAAGCTCTTGGCTTATTGTCTGCATCACTTTAATGACTTTCTCAGCATATTTTGGATCGGTGGCATAGCCCGCATCCTGCAATGCACGAATAAATTGGGTTGGTGAAGCGGCGACTTTTTTAGCATCTTGATAACGCTCACCCTCAGCAATAAAGGTGACAAAATCGTTAAAACTATGTTCAAAATCAGTGTAAACGCGAAAATCGGCTTTTTGTCTAACGGCAATACCCTGCTCGAATTCCAAGGTACTCACGTTAGCCTTATCCCCAAGCCAACGGCGATCAGCCTTAATGTTGAATAGGTTGTGACTAGGTGCACCATTGCTACCTCGTACAATTTTCTGTCCCCAACCGGTTTCGAGCGCCGACTGCGCCAGTAGCACTTCAGGTTGGGTACCCAAAGCCTTAGCCGCTTTTTCTGCATGGGGATATAACGTCGCTAAAAATTCTTCACGGCTACCAAACTTAAGCGTCTTTTGCGTTTCTCTAAATGCCACTGTCGGCAATATTTGGCCGCTGATAACAGGTTCTATCGGTGATAAGGGTTGCTCAGACCAGCTTGGCTTAGGTGTATCTATCGCCAACAAGCGTTCAGGTCGGTCAATGTCTAAGGAAGAAGTGACACCATCGGCCTTTTCAAATTCAACATTTGGACGCGCTATCGATACAGGTACACCTTGTACGGCTTGTTCTGAAGTGTTGCTATTTATAGCTTCAGCAGTCGATGGGGCTTGAACAGGAATATTAAAGGCTTTAGCGTCATGTTCTAGTTTCATGCCACCATCATTACGTAGCACCGATGCAGGTGTTAGCTGGCTTGACTCAGGAGACAACTGCTGCACCATCATGTCAGCCAGTCCCAGCACACCTTTATCCGATAAGTCGACGGACAATTGCTGATCCCGCATCTGCTCATAAAACTTAGTGTATTGACTATTGAGAGGACTGTCAGACTCGAACACCGCATTAGCATCACGCATGCTCTTCATCAGCATTTGCACAAAAACGCCTTCAAATTGCTGGGCGACTTTTTTCAAAGCGCCCTTTTCATCTTTCTGAGCCTGGGCGCGCAAGTTATCCAGCCCGCCCAGATCAAGAAAATGTGATGAACTTGAAAGCTTTTCCATGATTTTCCCGACAGAAATTAGATGATGATAAGTTCACCATGCAAAGCACCTGCCACTTTTAACGCCTCCAGAATGGCAAGGACATCTGAAGGGGCTGCACCGACCAAATTCACGGCGCGCACTAATTCATCTAAGGTCGTGCCGGGATTAAACATAAACATCCTGCGATCACTTTCAGTCGCATTTATCGTGCTATTGCTGGTCACTGTTGTTTGGCCATTGGCTAGCGCATTTGGCTGAGACACCTGAGTCGCTTCGGCGATCGTCACCGTCAAACCACCATGAGTCACAGCCGCAGGTAATAACTTGACGTTCTGCCCAACGACTATCGTGCCAGTACGCGAATTCACAATCACTTTGGCAGACTCCTCAGCAGGTTCCACCTCAATATTTTCGAGCGTAGCTAAAAAAGACACCCGTTGTGATACATCCCTTGGTGCACTGACCTGAATCGACGTTGCATCCAATGGGCGTGCCATATCAGGGCCGAGCAGATCATTAATCGCATCGGCCATACGCTGCGCGGTCGAAAAATCCGAGCGACGTAGGTTAAACGTCAAATAATCGCCAGTAGAAAACGGCGTAGCCACAGTGCGTTCAACAATTGCGCCGTTAGGAATACGGCCAACCGTTGGCGTGTTTTGAATCACTTTCGAACCATCCAAACCATCGGCACTAAAACCACTTACCACTAAGCTGCCTTGGGCAATCGCATATACATTGCCATCAACCCCTTTGAGGAAGGTTTGCAATAACGTCCCACCACGTAAGCTTTTTGCTTCACCGAGGCTTGAAACGGTCACATCCAATTCTTGGCCCGGTTTAATAAACGCTGGCATATCGGCATGCACAGCAACCACGGCTACGTTTTTGATTTTGGGTCTAAAATTTTCAGGCAAATTGATGCCGAAATTTTTAAGCATGGTGGTGAATGTTTGCTCTGTGTAATTGGTTTTCTCACCCGTACCAGGTAACCCCACGACTAAGCCATAACCAATTAACTGGTTATTTCGTACCCCTTGCACATTAGCAATATCTTTAATGCGTTCAGCCTGGCTTGGCATCGAAAACGCTAACATAACAACGGCCAAAATGAGTTTATATTTCATGATATGACTCCTTAGAAGGGCCACCAATCGCTCATAAAGAACTGGCTTAACCAGCCCACTTTTTGCGCTTCGGCGAAAGTACCAGTACCGCTATATTGAATACGCGCATTGGCCATACGGGTTGAATCAATGGTGTTATCTGGCTTGATATCCTGCGAGCGTACAATACCGGTCACGCGAATAAACTCATCACCATTGTTGATTGAAATCCACTTTTCACCGCGCACAACTAAGTTACCGTTATTGAGCACTTGCATAATATTGGCGGAGATACTGCCATCTAAGCTATTGCTTTGATCTGCATCGGATTCACGCTTAGTATTCATGCTGTCTTTGTAGCGTAAATCGAGGGGAATACCGCCTAAAGACACATTGCTCCCACCGGCATAAATGGGATCGAGTGTCATATCAGAACCTTTTTTGATCTGATTACCGGCACTCTTTTTCGCCTGAGTCGCTTCTTTCAACACGATAGTGATAATGTCACCGACTTTATGGGCACGAATATCCGAGTAAAGACTCGCCGCTTGGCTATCTTGGTAAATCGACCCCGTTGCAGCAATTTTAGTCGGTGGTGCTTCGGGATAAACTGGGGCATAGAAGGGATCATCCGCAATCGGCTTCTTTGGAGTTGAACTACATGCCGCCAGCAAGAGCGTACTAGCCAATAGTAGATATCTAGCCATAATCATGTGCCTCTATAGATTCTGATTCACATAAGCCAGCATCTGATCGATCGCCGAAATCACTTTGGAGTTCATCTCGTAGATCCGCTGACTTTCAATGAGGTTAACTAGCTCTTCGGTCACGTTCACGTTAGAGGTTTCTAACGCACCTTGACGAATCGCTCCCATACCATCAAGTGATGCAGTGCCTTGAATAGGCGTACCACTCGCACCAGTTTCGGTGTATAGGTTTTGTCCCATAGGATCTAAACCCGACGGGTTAATAAAGTCGGTCATACTGAGCTGCCCAACGACCTGGTTTTCCGCCGCACCTGGTGTTTTTACCGAAACTTCCCCTTCAGCAGAGACCGTAATACTGGTTGCATCCTCAGGAATAGTGATCGCAGGTTGCAACACATAACCCGAACCCGGCGTGACAATTTGCCCTGTATCATCTAAGGTAAATTGACCATTACGGGTATAAGCCGTAGTCCCATCGGGGAGCTGCACTTCGAAAAATCCAGGACCTTCAATCATCAAATCGAGCGAGTTATCCGTGGTCAGCATATTGCCTTGGGTAAACATTTTTTGGGTGGCTACCACCTTGGTACCCGCACCAATGTTCAAACCGTTTGGCAACTTAGTGTTAGAGGCGCTGATCCCACCCGCTTGGTTAACAGTTTGATAAAGTAAGTCTTCAAATACCGCGCGGCTTTTTTTATAGCCCACAGTACTGGCGTTAGCGACGTTGTTTGAAATCACCGCAATATCGGTTTGCTGTGCGTCTAAGCCAGTTTTACTAATCCATAACGCTGGATGCATAATTTATCTCCTAACTAATCCGCATTAATGAGGATGAAGCGCGGTCATTTTCTTCCGCGGTTTTCATCATCTTCACTTGCAATTCAAATTGTCGCTGTAGGTCGATTAAGGACACCATCTCATCTACGGGGTTGACGTTACTGCCCTCTACAGCACCACTTTCTACAAATACACTGGGATCGGCAGGCGCCGGATCACCGGATACCAAACGGAACAACCCATCCTCGCCGCGCATCATTTGTGCATTGCCAGGGTTTACTAACTTTAATCTTCCTACCTCTTCGACGACTTCTGTCGTCGCACCTTGAGGACGAACAGAGATAATCCCATCCTGTGAAATAGTGACCTTTTCAATTGGCAGCGGTAACACAATCGGTCCGGCATCACCCATCACGGGATTACCGCGGTCGTTATGCAATAAACCTGTTGAGTCAAAACTGAGACTGCCAGAACGGGTATAAGCTTCACTACCATCCTGTGCTTGCACGGCAAACCAACCGTCACCTTTAATGGCAACGTCAAGATCGCGTCCAGTAGATTTAATCGGGCCCGAACGAAAATTGGCGGAGGGGGTTTCAACCATGGCAAAGACCCTTGTCGGCAATCCTTCACCAAAGGCTTGCATCGATCTGGCTTGCGCCATATCCGACTTAAATCCATCGGTATTTGCGTTGGCTAAGTTGTTGGCACGCAACGCCAACTCATTCATATTTTGCTTAGCGCCGCTCATGGAGATATAAAGGAATTTGTCCACAGACTGCTCCGTCAAAGTTTCAACCTGACAATAGCAAAGCAAGCATCATGCCAATAAAATAAGCAGCTAGTTAACTGATAAATTAGGAGATTTTAATAAACGAATGAATGCACAACAGAAAGAGGCTAAGTGTTGCCGCTTGCGGCAACACTTAGCAGAGGCAAGATTAACTTAACGAATTTGCAGAACAGTTTGTTGCAGAGTGTTATTCACTTCCAGCGTACGTGAGTTGGCTTGGAAGTTACGTTGTGCCGAAATCAAATCCACCAGCTCAGTCGTCAAGTCAATGTTAGATTGCTCTAACGCTGAAGAACTGAGACTACCAAACGTACCACTGTTAGGCTCACCAGCCAGCGCAGGACCTGACGATAAACTGGCTTTCCACGAGGTATTACCCACTTGTGTCAAACCTTGCTCGTTTGCAAAGCGAACTAAAGCAACGCGGGCTAATGGCACTGTTGAACCATTGGAATAACTGGCAGTGATCAAACCATCTTCACCAATTTCGACATTGGTTAAACGCCCTACTGTGGTACCGTCCTGTGACAATTCAGTGGCGGCAAAAGGAGCTGAATATTGGGTTGGTGCATTAAATTTAATAGTCACGGCTTGAGTGCCATCAGCACCAGGGCCTAACACACCAGCGCCGCCAACCCCTAGCGCTTCGGTGGCAACGACTGCCGGATCACTCCCAGTATACACACCGACAGAATTAAACTTCAGAACCGATCCCTTCCAGCCGCCAGCCGTTTGAGCTGTGCCAGAGGCATCGGGAGTGCCATCACCATTGGTGTCAGTCTGATATGTACCAGCAGGGCCAGAAATATCAACTTGTTTACCATCAATGGCATAGTATGCAACCCAGTTGTTTTCACCATTATATGAGCCATTATTTGGCTTGACGAAATAGGTCGTCATGATATGTGGCTCACCCAGAGAGTCATAAATCGTCATGGATGTCACACTGTTATAGGTTTTGGAGTCTAAGGGATCAAAAGCAGCAGGATCGAGTGAACCTTCTTTTGCATTTAAATTCATCTGCAAAGTCACGTTTTCAGTTTGAACAGGGCTACCTGCAGTATCAGGAATTTGTACTGGCTTAGCTGTCGTTAAACTGACAGAGGTAGAGTTACCATCTTTATCTACTGGAAAGGTCTGCAAAAAATTCCCTGCTGAGTCAACCATATAATTATTTTTGTCGACTTTGAAAGCACCTGCCCGAGTAAACTGATGATCCAAGGTACCTATCTCGGACGCAGTTACAAAAAAGCCACCGCCTTTAATCGCTAAATCTAACGAGTTATTCGTCAGTTGCAAACTACCTTGGTGGAATTGCTGCGCCACTTGGCTCGTAGCCACACCGCCACCCACAGCGGTTTTTGAGTTTGAGAAAATTGAATTAGCGTAAACATCCGCAAATTCAGCACGCGACTCTTTAAAGCCAATGGTGTTAGCATTCGCGATATTGTTCGCAGTAGTATTCAAATCTTTCTGCGCAGCAGAAATGCCACTCAATGCAATGTTAAACGACATAATTCACCTCTACATTTGCTCAATTCAATGATGGACAAGTGTGATGTCCATTTACAATCTTGATAACGATTAAACTTCACTAATCGCAAGTACATCCGACAGTTTAAAGGCCATTCCACCCTTGAGATTTAAAATGGCGCCAGTCGCTGCAGTACCTAAAGAAACACTGGTCACATGCGCATAGGTCGATACAGCTAACGCTTGTGATTTATCATTCACCAAACCCGATGCTTTAATCGAGTAATTACCTGCAGCAACGGGTTCTCCTTTATCATTCAAACCATCCCACTTGACATCAGTGTTACCACCCTTACTACCATCAACAGTAAATGTTCTAACGACTTGCCCTTTATCATCTTCGATTCGAACATTAATGACGGGAATTTTCTCTGAAGTACTGATCACACCATTTAAGCCTGGGCTTTCTGCAGAGATATAACCCGTATCTGTCGGTAACAGCACTTTTCGCCCAACTAATCCCGATGCTTGCAAAGCTTGGCTTGATGTCATCACACTGTTTAAATTAACGATTTGATCATTTAACTTAGAAATGCCATCGACTGTAGAAAAAGATGCCATTTGTGCAATCATCTGGTCGTTATCAACGGGCTTGAAGGGATCCTGCATCGATAACTGCTGGCTGAGTAATGAGAAAAAATCCTCTTGAGTGAGCTGCTGACTCTTAGCCTCTGGAACAGCAGAACTATTCGGCAAACGTAATCCATCCAAAAATGGGTTACCTGTCGAGCTAGTCGAGGTTTTCGTGGTATTGGTTGATACCGTATTCGATTGAGTGTTTGTTTGAGTCAGCTGCGATGAGGTTTGACTCAGTTGGTTAATGAGGCTCACAACGTACCTCCTAAATAACGCATATTATTTACCCATCCCAAGTGTTTGTTGCAGCATAGATTTTGCCGCCTCAGCCACTTGAACATTCATCTGATATGAGCGAGAAGCTGAAATCATGTCAGCCATTTCTTCCATGACATTGACATTTGGTTTGTAAATAAAGCCATCAGCATCCGCCATCGGATGATCCGGCGAATACTCTTTTAATAGGGGCTTATCACTCTCGACTATGCCTTTCACCGTGACACCTTGGGAAGCTTGTTGCTGACTTTGCGCCTTGGCCATTTCTGCTTCGAAAATAGGATGACGAGAACGGTAAGTTTTATCTACACTGCTGGAGACTGAATCTGCGTTAGCAATGTTACTCGCGGTAGTATTTAGCCGCAGAGACTGGGCTGACATGCCAGACCCCGCAACATCGAAGATATTAAATAAACTCATGATTAATCCCCTCTCAGCGCTTTTTTCATACCGCTAAATTTACTGTCTAAAAACCCCAGAGACATTTGATATTCGAGAGCATTTTGCATAAATGCTGATTGCTCTTGTTGAACGTCGACAGTATTGCCATCCCCAGTATCGGGTTGATTCGGCACTCGAAATTTAACGTACTGCCCGGTTAGCTGCGCTAGCCCAAAATGCTGCTCATCAGCGGTCATCTCTAAGCTATTACGCTGTTGTTGCTGGGTTTTAGCAACATTTAAGGCGGCAGAAAAATCGACGTCACGGGCTTTATAATGTGGCGTATCAGCATTTGCGATATTGCTTGAAATCACTTCAGCCCGCTCAGCACGGATCCCCAACGTGAATTGGTGAACACCCAGTGCCTTATCAAAATTAATCGCCATAAAATTGCCTCCATCGTGTCACTCACGGGAACAAAGCAATTCATGTGCCAATACTTTTATGGGAGGTAATAAAGTTTGTGAGGGATATAGCAGATAAAAAAATTACCGAACTATGCCGGTAATTATCAATTAAAATCAAATCCTTAAGTTTTCTTTTGGTAATAAATGCCAGGGTTACAACGAACCATATCAAATTCATCAGTAAGGCCAGCAATGGATTCGGATGCGCCTAAAAAGAGGATACCTTTGGGATTTAACGCGGCAGCAAATTGCCGCAAAATTTTTGCTTTTGCCTCAGGGGCAAAATAGATCAACACATTTCGGCAAAAAATAATGTCAAACTTACCCAACAAAGTGTAACTCTCGAGCAAGTTATGAGCTCGGAAATTGACGAGACGTTTAACGTTATCTTTTATGCGCATGTTGCCAGAAGGCAAAGCATCAAAAAACTGCCGCTTACGTTCTTCAGACAATCCACGTGCTAACGCTAAACTATCATACTCAGCATTTTTACAACGCTCCAACATAGAAGGCGAAAGATCCGTTGCTTGAATCGAGGCACCACCAGGCAGCGCCCCAGGTTTTTTTTGCTGGTACTCTAATATGGTCATAGCTAAAGAATATGGCTCTTGACCCGACGAGCAAGCTGCAGACCATATCTTTAAAGGTCTACCTAACTTACTGTATTCTGGTAATAGCGCATTATTAAGCAATTCAAATGGATAACGATCACGAAACCATAAGGTTTCATTAGTGGTCATGGCATCAATAACTTCAGCTCGTAAAGCTCGTTCCGTGGGTTTCATCGAATGCTTTACCACATCGGATAACGAAGGAAGGTTATATTTGCCCATCAATGGCGCGAGACGACTACGTACGAGGTATTGTTTATTTTCACCTAGCACGATGCCGCTATGTTGTTCTAAGAACAACCTAAATTGATTATATTCTGCTTCAGCGAGTGATTTATCAGGCACATTCACGTCCTAGATCCTATAGCAAGCACCAAAATAAGTGCACAACAATCATGTAATAAGGGCTAGATTATAGCGTAAAGCTCAACTAGGCACTAACCCACACTCTCACTACAAACTTAAATGCTTGTTCACTGCCGCAGCTAATTCGTCAGGGTTAAATTTTGCGATAAAGTCATTGGCACCAACCTTTTGTACCATGGCTTGGTTAAAGACACCGCTTAATGAGGTGTGCAGTACCACCTTGATATTTTTAAGCTTAGGATCATCACGGATCTCAGCCGTTAAGGTATAACCATCCATTTCGGGCATCTCAATATCGGAGATAATGAGTGGAATTTCATCGGCAACGTTATTCATTTCACTTGCAATGGCCTTGAGCTTATCAAGTGCCTCACGACCATCCTTTGCCGTGTCAATTTGTAAATTTAACGACTCTAACGACCGAATAATTTGCTTGCGTGCCACCGCCGAATCATCAATCACCATAATATGGTAATGCTGACTTCTATCGAGAGTAAGTTGCTCATTAACCTCTTCACTAATGGCCGTTTTGACAGGTGAGATTTCATCTAAAATCTTTTCAACATCCAAGATTTCAACCAACTCACCTTCAATCTCGGTAACCGCGGTTAAATAGGAATAACGCCCAGCACCTTGCGGTGGCGGCATAATAGCTTCCCAGTTCATGTTGATAATACGTTCAACAGAACTAACCAAGAACCCCTGCACACTACGGTTATATTCCGAAATGATGATAAAGCAATTTTCAGTGCTCGCTAACGGACGCCCCCCCGTTGCCGCACTCAGATCGATAACAGAAATAGTTGTGCCGCGAATATGGGCAACTCCTTTGACGTAAGGATTGAGTTTAGGCAATGTCGTTAATGGCGGGCATTGCAAAACCTCTTTCACTTTAAATACGTTTATCCCAAACCGTTGACGACCATTTAACTTAAATAGCAATAGTTCTAGCCGGTTTTGACCTACGAGTTGGGTTCGTTTGTTGACTGAATCAAGAATACTCGACATAACTCTGCCTTGTTGTTCTGTTTATGTACGGCCCTAAAACTCGTTTGAGTATAGGCATATTAATTGCTTACGTCTTGTTATCGATAAACATAGTTGAAACTAAGTCAAACTTCTGACACCAAAAATCGAAGAAAGAAGAAAGAAGCATTGAACAGTTTCACGCTTGATAAAAGTATAGGTGTATTCTGGCGTTACAAGCTAGTCTCTTCATTATGAAAGTAAATTTAGTCTATTTTTTGAGTATTTTCGCACTTTTTCTATCCACGGCAGCTAAGGCTGAACCCGTGATACCTAGCGTATCGGCGATATCCGAATTAGCTAAAGCCCTTATTAATGAAAAGATTGCTGTACCTGCAAATGCGAAAGTCGACATTAATCCACAAACGGTCGATAACCGAATGCTGCCAGCACAGTGCACATCACCAATAAGGGTCGAATTAGCTTCAGAACGCGAAATTAGCCGTAATAACACCATAAAAGTCAGTTGTGATACCCCCGATCTCGCCTACCCTTGGCAGATTTTTATGTCTGTTAGAGTAGACATTCTTTTTCCTGTTGTGGTCGCAACCGAAACCTTAGCGCCAGGTGAATTAATCAGTCCTTCACAGGTCGAGATCCGCTATGTTGACCAAAATAGTTTGCGTGGTATGCAATTTAGCGATACTAATCAGCTTACAGGCGTTAGAGTTAAACGCCGAGTCGCGAAAAATTATCCTATTTTTGCGAACAACCTTTGCTTTGTCTGTAAAAATGACACAGTGTCGATTTATGTGCGTTCAAATAACTTCGTACTAAAAACTGTGGGAGAGGCGCTGCAAGATGGTAATATCGGCGACCAAATTCGAATCAAAAATAGCAGTTCTAACAAAGAGCTAGATGCCATAATTACGGCGATTGGCGAAGTAGAAGTTAGAATGTAAAATAAGCTAAAGCTTTTCGATAAGCTGCCGATACCCCAGTTAAGAAATCCGTATACATGACGCTGGAGCCTAAAATGGCAATTGATATTAGCAAATTTAACGCCGGAGCGGCCGCACAAGTCCGTTCAAACAGCACTAAACAAAGCAGCGAAAGCGAGAAAACCTCTCAGGTAGCGGCTAAATCAACTCAACTAAAAGGTGACTCTGTTGTCATTACGGCTCAAGCTCAACAGTTACAAGGAGCTCAAACCAAAATGGCCAGTCTACCTGAAGTCGACCAAAAGAAGGTGGCCGAAATAAAACAAGCCATTGCCGAAGGTCGTTATAAAATTGATCCCGAAAAGTTGGCTGCGAATATTGCCAGCTTCGAAGCAGAATTAAATGAGCTTAATAAAGAGTAACTATGACAGAAATAGCTAAACTGGTAGATCAACAACACGCCCATTTGGCTGTTCTTAAACAAATTATTCTTAAGGAAAAAGGCGCTTTGGTTGACCAAAACGCCGATTTCCTTTTGTCGCTTGCTGAGCAAAAATCAACATGTCTACAAGCCCTTAAAGCAAATGATGACTTGCTGGCTAGTCACAGCGATAAAGCCTTACTCACGGAGCAAGTTGAGCTATCCGATAAAATGGCAGTGATTAAAGAGGCTCTCGCGGAATGCAAAGATCTCAACGCGCAAAATGCTAGTTTGATCGAGATGAATCTTGCAAGCCTAAACCGCTTTGCACAAGCCTTGCAGGCGAGCCGAAATGCCACCACGCTGACGTATAACGATAAAGGTAAAACCTCGACAATCTCAAGCTTAGGCAATGATCTAAAAGCGTAAGGTGTTATAAGTACAAACGGATTTCAAACAAAAACCGCGCTTAGTAAGCGCGGTTTTTGTTTATCGATTATCTGTACCCAAACCATCTCATGCTTGTCTTCTGGTTGATAGGAGATGACACCTTAAAAGTAAGTGACTTCTTTAATTCTCTGTGGCCGACTCTGCTGTTGATAGATTTGCCATACCTTAGAAAAATCAAGTTCTAACTCAGTAACATAATGCTCACCTGCGGGATAACTTTTAACTACTCTTGCGCCGCGGATCACCCCAGTGACTGAAGCTTTAACATTATCATCGGTTAGCATCCAATCACTGACACTGCTGTTAGCGGTGATCTTTTGACCATATACTTGTTCAGCTAGCTCACGGTAAGCCACAATTTTGGATGCTTGCATCGCCATCAACATTCTTTGAGATTGCTCTTTCGCTGGTTGAGTCGCTAACGGGGCATAACCAATGGCCGTTAGTTTAGGGAAGCTAGATGGAGGAACATCTTCCCACTGTACATACTTGTCTCTAGAGGCACAACTTGTCAGTAGAAGCGCCGCAATCACCAACAGGTAGCGTTTCATTTTCCATCTCCTAATACACGCACTTCATTCATACCGGGAGCCGACTGACGATATAAAATCCCATCGTGGGAGATCACTTGCTCAGAGGGCTGCATATAATTGCTTAATTCTTTTTGTGTAACAAAGGTCTGTGAAGCTGACACCACTCGGTTGTTACTTAAGGTAACGATTCGAGTATTAATGGCTAAGCCATTGGTCGTCGGGCTCATCGTGGATACCACAATATGGTCAACAGGCAAATTAGTAGACAATTTTTGCCAGTCACGCGTCAAAATAAAATCGCCCTCACCAGTAACACGCAGTCCATCAGCGAGATTTAACTCCACCACATTAAATTGAAAACTGTGCAACGATGCCATGAGTCCCTGCTGCAATTGCAGCGCAACCGCATTCGTACTCGTCATGTCGCCAACTAATACTGGTGTAGTTACAACAATAGGTTGATCAGGACGCAATGCATCATTTTGCTTGACTAGCTCAGTCACAATACGCTGCGCTAAATGATTAATCACCGCTGTCGGCGGCAAACCATTGCCATCAACTAGGCTAGGTTTTGGCGGCACAACGGGTTTAGTCGCACACCCAATCAGCGCCAAAAGAGCCAGGGGAATGAACGCACGCTTTAGCATGGGAATAACCTCATTATCGATATCAATGCGCCTCAAAGCGAGCCGCAATCTTTAGTCAAAAAGATTGCAAATATTAGACCAAGTCAAAATACAATCCTTGATTCACTCACCTGATTATCGACAACGATGCCAATAACTTTACCCTCTACACCTATTCAGCAACTTCAGATAGTTTGGGTATATTTCATAAATCAGGCACGGAACTTGCTTTTACAGCCAATAAAACCGCCATTAAACTGACTCAACTGATTGGCACAATTGACCTGAAGGGCTTATTAATGAACATACTCAGAAAGCACTTGCTCATCATTAGCAGCCTACTGCTAGCAGCACTTCAAGCCAATCACGCGCAAGCAGAATGGGTCGAAGCAAGTGGTGAAGCAATCATCACCAATGGCAACATCGCCCAAGCGCGGGAAGAAGCCATCAATCAAGCGGTTAGCTATGCCACCCTCAGCACCGGGATCCAAATATCCAGTGAACAACAAACCACCAACGGCAATCTCACACAAGACAGCTTCGCCATTAATCGTAACGCTCAAGCGATTAGTATTCAGTTAGTGAGTGAACGCATTCAAGGGAATAAAATTTATGTGTCGCTCAGGCTCGATCTGAATGATGACCCAACACAACAATGCCCAACGGGCCAATTAAAAGCCGCGATCCTTATTCCCCAAGCCCAAATAAAAGATCGAGCACAATTACGCTACGGCCAATTATCAGGATTTGAAGAAGTCATCTCCGAAAGACTCGGTAATAGTATTGATTGCTACTCATCAACTGGATACAGCCATATCCATGCCAAAGAAAGGCTCGATATCGCACAAGAACTGGTCGATATCCGCGGCTATAGACTTCCGAGTTGGCTGAGTGAAATTACCGATAGCCAATACATTTTACTACCGCAAATTATTGATATTTCAACCGAGCCAGTACAAGCCACCTTTATGGGATGGTGGGATGAAGCGCCACAAAGGCAGTTCCAATTAAAGCTTAGCCTTTATCACGGCATTAGCGGTGAAGAAGTATGGAACAAAACCTACAGCACATCGGCTCGGTGGGAATTTGAGGAACAAGCCATTGTTGCCCCCAATAGTAATAGATTTTGGCGTTCATCCTACGGCAAAAATATCAGCCAACTGCTGCAAGAAGCGACTCGCGATATTGATAACACGCTCAACTGTAGACCACTACTTGGGCAAGTTGTCAGTCGTCAAGGAGATCGGATTATTCTCAACCTAGGCCGAAAACATGGCATTCGAGTTGGCGATAAGTTCCAAGTGGTGTTACAACGCAATTTACCGGATAGACTCAATGAAATGCGTGCCATTGCTACCAAAAGCCGAGCAACAGTGCAAATTGAACAAGTGAGTGAAGAAAGCGCAACAGCGGTACTCGTTGACCAAAATGCGGTTTACAATGTACAGATAAACGACATCGCGCTTAAGATTTAAGCAACTAAATCATAAGCCTTTTAATCAAAGATAAAACCAGTATAATCACCAGCGTCTCTTCATAGCTCAACAGGATAGAGCAGCCGCCTCCTAAGCGGCCGATCGGGGTTCGAGTCCCTGTGGAGAGACCAGATAGTGATGTCGGTAATATCAACACGAAAGCTTCCGAGGAAACGGAATGACTGAACTATTTGCCACTAATCTGAGTATTATTGCTAAACGCTGGCCAATTGTGGCTGCTGCGATAAAAAGCCAATCAATTGACCATCTTGATGCACACTTAGTCCAAGGCCAAAACCAAACTATCAGTGTTAATGGCATTCAGCTCAGCAGTCGCCATGACCGCATCGCTGAAGCACAGCTGTTTATTAGTACCCTTCCCTCAAATGTTCAGCAAGTCACGGTTTATGGGGTAGGAATGGGCGATGTGCCGAGTCTACTAACGGATAATCCGCAATATCAAAAAATCGAAGTTTGCATTTTAAACTTAGCCGTATTCGCATTATTGCTTTGTTACACCGATCAGCGGGAATGGCTAAGTCATTCTAATGTGCTATTAAATGCGATGCCCAGTGCAACGCTGCAATTTCCGAATGTTGCCATTACCCCAGATCTCAATCTCGTCAGTGATGACAATGCCACACTGAGGGATCTCTTGGTGATGGAGCTTAATCGTGATTTCACCAATCGACACCATCAAATCGATGATCCAGAGATCCTTAAGCGCTTTGCCGATAATCAGGTGTTTATTACTAATGATCCTGATGCTGCCCATTTAACGAAAAGCTACAATCCATATAAAGCAATCGTTATAGGCTCAGGTCCGTCTTTAGAAGAACATTATGCTTATCTTAAGGCGTTGAGTTTAAGCCCATCGAGACCCTTATTGATTGCTGCGGATACGGCTTTGCGTGGATTACTTCACCATCAGATTAAGCCTGATATAGTGGTTTGTATTGACGGTTTAATTTCCTCCTATCATTTGCCTTTATCAGAAACCCAAGAAATCAATCTTGTGTATTTTCCTCGGGTAGCCCCCGAAGTATTAGCCCATTGGCTAGGGCCAAGATTTGTGGCTTATGGCACGAGTAAAATTTACGACAGCATGGCCCAGCTGAACCCCAAGCTGAGACTGTTTACAAATGGCAGTGTGATTCACCCAGCAATTGATTTAGCCGTTAAGTTACATGCTAAAGAAATCACGCTATTAGGCTGTGACTTTTGTTACTGCAATAATAAAAGTCATGCTTTTTGGAATGATTATCCATTTGAAAGCAAGGACAAATCTGAAAAAATATGGGTTGAAGCTGTGATACAAAAGGTGAGAGAAGCAAAACATTGGTTGATTAATGGTAAAGGTCAACGGATTGCAACTGATCTAAATCTTCGCGCTTATTTACGACATTTAGAACGCTATATTGCTAAACATCCACAGGTGAAGTTTTACCAAGCCAGCTTATCGGGCGCGAAGATCCGCGGTTCGCAATATAAGGAGCTGATTTAATGTTGTCTAAACCACATAATTCGCCAAAACCTTCACCAAAACAGTCCCTTGAAGACATGCTTTGCCAAGCGGCCCACTCCTTCCGTTTAGGCAAGGAAGCTCAGGCCTCAGTGGAATTTCGTTTATGCCTCGATTCAATTGAGAAACATCACCCCGAGCTGATGCAATTACCCTCGTTTCAGCAAATGCTGGCGCCAATGTTACAAGCTCAGGAACAACACGATTGGCTTAGTCTGGCTGATTACTTAGAGTATGAGCTCATTGCCCTTGTCAGTAGCTAAACTAACATAAAGCTTCCCTGTCATTTGCCGTTAATACGTTATCAACACCATTGTGTGAGCCACTATGACTAATCATTCCCCCCTATTTATCGCCGAAGTTTCTAGTAACCATCATAGAGACTTACAGCGTTGCATAGAATTTATCAAAACAGCTGCTGACATAGGTTGCGATGCCGTTAAGTTTCAACTGTTTAAAATTGAAGAACTGTTTGCACCTGAGATTCTGTCTAAGAGTGAAATGCATCGTAAACGTAAACAATGGGAGTTGCCCGTCAGTTTTCTACCCCAACTCAAGCAATCCTGCGATGAATACGGTATTCAGTTTTCTTGTACCCCGTTTTATCTCGACGCGGTAGCAGAGCTTGAACCCTTTGTGAATTTCTACAAGATCGCATCCTATGAATTACTTTGGGACGACCTACTCGCGGCCTGCGCGAAAACAGGAAAACCAGTTGTGATTTCAGCGGGCATGGCCACGATAGAAGAAATCGATCACGCGTTAAAAACCTTGAAAGAAAATGGTGCCAGTGACATTACCTTACTGCACTGTGTTTCTGCATATCCAACCCCAGAACGTGAATGTAACTTAGCCGTTTTAGGTAGTTTTAGAAATCGTTACCAAGTTAAAGTTGGATGGTCTGATCATACTGTTTCCAGTGCTGTCATTAATCGGGCCGTACACAGATGGGAAGCCGATGTTGTCGAGTTCCATTTAGATTTAGATGAAACAGGCGATGAATACGCTGCTGGTCATTGCTGGTTACCACAACAAATTGCAACAGTAATTCAGGGAGTAAAACTTGCAACTGTCATTGATGGAAACCCAGTAAAACAATTTGTTGCCAGCGAAGCCTCAGATAGAGAATGGCGAGCCGATCCGCAAGATGGATTACGCCCAATGAAGTCTCAAAGAGAAAAGTTTGGAGTATCAGAATAATGAGTATGTCCCCAATTACAGTAGTAGCAGATGCTATTATTGAATTTTTAGCCCACCAAGGGATTAAAGCATTTCACAATTATCCCGGTGGAACCATCGCTCCTTTATTAGATGCTTGCAAACGTTTCGGAGTAACCGTTTACACTTCACGAAATGAGCAAGGTGCCGGTTATGCTGCACTAGCTCAAGGCAAACTAACCCAATTACCAGGTATAGTGGCAGTAACATCAGGCCCAGGTGTAACCAACGTATTAACGCCCGTCGCCGATGCCTATTTTGATGGTATTCCGATGTTAGTATTTACGGGCCAAGTGGGTACTGGCGACCTCACAGGCCAAAAACGAGTAAGACAATCTGGATTCCAAGAAGTTGATACCCCATCATTGATGAAACCTATCACTAAGGGACAATTCCAACCTAAAAACAGTGAAGAACTATACGCTATTCTTCCTATTGCATGGCAACTGGCTTTAGAAGGCAGAAAAGGCCCTGTTTCGATTGATTTACCAATGGACGTTCAACGCAGTGCAGCAACTGAATCCATCAAAGTTCCCGAAATGGTTGCTTATCCAGTCAATAACACTGAGCTAGGCACTTTTATAGATGAACTAATCAATGCCATTGAACATTCGCAAAAACCAGTGATTATTTGCGGCAATGGTATGACATCACCCGCATTAGTGGATGCAATCCGTACCTTAAGAAACTACTGGCCTGCGCCAGTGAGCCATAGCTTGCTAGGCGTTGGAGTTTTGGACACCGATGATTCTGGGTCTTTAGGGTTTCATGGCCATACAGGTAGCCAATTAGCAGGTAAAGCCATTGCTGAGTGTGATTTATTACTGGTATTAGGTTCCAGATTAGATGTTCGCCAAACTGGCACACTGAAAACAGCCTTTGCCTCCAATGCGAAAATTTTTAGAGTCGATTTAGATATTGGAGAATTAACTGATAGTCGTATCGCTCACCATAAGGCTGTTCAAGCTGAACTTGAGCAATTTTTTGATGCCTTACACCCCAAATTTGCTCAATTATCACCACCTAATCTATCATCATGGCATAACACCATTTCGCAGTGGAAAGCGCAATTAGCTTGGCCCTACCCAGATTATCCAGGAATTGCACCTAAACTCTTGCTAGAAAAACTAAGCAACTCTTTACCAGAGAACACTATCGTCACCACAGGTGTTGGCGCACATCAACATTGGGTTGCAAGGCACTTTAGATTTGCCCTCCCCCATCGCCAGCTTTTTACCTCGGCAGGCCATGGCACCATGGGCTATGATCTCCCGACAGCGATAGGTGCCGCAATCCACTCACCAGAGTCCACCATTTTGTGTATCGCGGGTGACGGTTCATTTCAAATGAATATCCAAGAACTGGGCGTGATCAAGGAGTTAGGCCTTAAGATCAAAATACTGGTTCTGGATAACCACAGACTAGGCTTAGTATCTCAATTCCAATTAATGAATTGGGAAACCGATACTGCTTGCGGTAACAAACAATCGCCTAATTTTGCCTTAATAGCTCAAGGTTACGGTATTCAAGCTATCCATTGTTCCGAAGAAGCTGAACTTGAACAAGCGCTCACCGCATTCATCGAAGCCAAAGGGGCTGTTTTACTCCATGTAGAGATAAATCCTCAACATGACATTTTACCTATGTTACTTGGTGGACAAGCCACTGATAAGATGTGGCCATATTTTGATGCTCAAGGTAAGCCAAGGGGCCAGAACCATGACTAAGCTCGTGCTCATAACAGGTGGGAGTCGTGGTATTGGTGCTGAATTAGCGCGTAGTTTTGCCGCCAAAAATTATCTAGTTGCAATGACCTATTGCCATAATGAAAGTGCAGCAACTGAATTAGCGGAGGAGCTAGGTTCGAATGTGTGTGCATTTTATCTAGATCAGTCTATTCCTGACAGTATAAGTACCTGCGTTAACACCATTGAACATCATTTTTCGCGTACTATTGATATTCTTATAAATAATGGAGCCATTGCGCAAGAAAAGCCTTACTTAGAAATCACAGCTAACGATTTTGAAGTTATGCTCAATACCAATTTGCGTGGACCATTTTTGCTAACTCAAGCCTGTATTCCGGCAATGCAAGCAAATACATGGGGCAAAATCATCAACATCACCTCCATCGGTGGACAATGGGGAGGATTTAACCAAGTTCATTATGCTGCAGCCAAAGCTGGGTTAATCAACCTAACCCAGTCAATTGCAAAAATTTATTCAGCTGATGGCATAAATTGTAATGCTATATCAATTGGCCTAGTTGAAACAGAAATGACACGTAATGAATTAGCATCTGAACTGGGTAAACAAAAAGTGGCAGCAATTCCGGCTAAACGACTAGGCCATACTAGCGATATAAACGCCATCGCATTATTTCTTGCTTCCGATGACAGCAATTATCTTTGCGGGCAAACGCTCAATGCTAATGGCGGCATGTACTTTAGCTAGTTGATATTGGGATAGACGATGATCAGAAACGGTTTCCTATGCCATGGGAAAGTAGACAATATGTTTAAGTATCAATGGCTACTCTCAAGCTTGCCGCAGACTGGAATAGACTACTCAGTTTATATGAAATTCAACAGCGTTTGCCAAAGCCCTACGTTAGCGCCGAGAAAGATGGAACTGTATTATCGAACCAACGCTGTGTACACCGATCCTAGTCAACAGGAGGCACCTTTAGCCTCGAAGATACGAGACGTTAACGAACAAGTGCACTTTATTAAGCGAGGCATGTCACGTTTACCACAAAACATACTCCAAATCGGTAGTTCCGATGTTTTTACGCTATCACAATTCAAAAATGCAGGTGTGTCTAAAGCGATGGGCATAGAACTAAGTGAAGCTGCAATTGCTATCGCTAGACGACCTTATGGCGTGCATGCTATCAATACCAATATCAAAACATACCAATTTGCCGACAGTTTCGAGCAAATACTAACGCATGTTTTAGAGCACTTGTACGAACCACAAAAACTATTGCAACGATGCAACCAAAGCTAATCCTCGCTTAATGAAGGATTTATATACATTAAAGTGCAGTTATTAACCGACTCGAGTCAAATAAAGTGGCAGAAATAGAGAGTGTCTGTCGCTGATACAAGTCGACTGGCAACAAGGTGATAAAGTAATTATTTTCTCCTCTGCCTCACAGGATAAAACATATCAATCTTTACAATGACTAAGAGATAAAAGCGTGATTACTTTATGTCTACACACGCCAATTAATCACTAAAGGATCTTTCTTGATGAAGAGCACCTCTACAAAACATTCAGGCACAGTAATAGATAACAAAGACGGTATCGACATCATTGAATGCACTCAATGCGGTTTTAAACATGTCACTCCACTGCCTGAACCTGAAGTACTGGAACGATTTTACAAAGAAGAATTTTATTCAGTTGAAAAACCACTCTCCATTAAACGGCAACATGAAGATGAAGCATGGCTAAATCTGCAATACTCCGACCGCTATGATACGTTTGAGAACCAACTGGCAGCTGAAAATCGCTCTTTACTCGATTTAGGTTCAGGTCCAGGGTTCTTTCTAAAGCACGGAAAAGAACGAGGATGGAATGTGCTTGGGATAGAACCGTCTATTCAAGCGAGTCAACATGCACGTTCATTGGGCGTTGATGTAATCAATGACTTTTTTAATCCAACAACTGCACCCACACTCAGACAGTTCGATGTGATCCACGCAAGCCTTGTGCTCGAACATATTCCCAACCCCATAGAGCTACTAACATTGGCTCGGAAATGTTTAAAACCTAATGGAATCATGTGTATCACGGTACCAAATGACTACAATCCCTTCCAACAAGCACTAGTTAAATCAGGAGAGTATTCACCTTGGTGGGTGGTCCCTAAACACCATCTCAATTATTTCACTCCCAAAAGCTTAGCTAATTTACTAAACAACATTGGTCTGGAGGTTTTCTTAAATGAAACGACTTTCCCAATGGACATGTTCTTACTCATGGGCGATGCCTATGTTGGTAATGACCAACTGGGACGTGCGTGTCATCAGAAAAGAATGCGCTTTGACTTACACCTTGACAAAGCAGGTTTAAATGAAACGAAGAGAGCCATGTATCGCGCATTGGCTTCATTAAATATTGGTAGGGAAATCTGCATTTATGCAAAAAATATCTGCTAGGTCTAAAGACGACCAAGGCCAGAACCTACTGGTCATTGGGGCAGGCATTGAAGCCTGTGAAGGCATAAAAATTGCGAAAGCAATGGGCCTTAAGCTCATTATTGCAGACGGCAATCCAACTGCACCAGGTTTAGCTATGGCAGATTGGACCATTATTGAAAGCACCTATGATGGAAATGCCATACTGACTAAGACTCTGGCACTAATAGCCTCCGGTGTTAGTGTTGATGGCGTTATAGCCATGTGTGCCGATGTGCCGATGAGTGTCGCCATAGTTGCAAAAGCACTCAATCTGCCGGGACTTTCGTTACAGTCTGCTCATTGGGTGGCTGATAAGCTTGCGATGAAACAACAACTCCAAAAAATGGGCATCCCTATTCCTCGTTTTTGCGCCGTGACAGATAAAGCCTCACTTCATGCATGCGCTAACGAGATTGGCTTCCCTTTGGTGATCAAACCCGTAGACAGTCGAGGTGCTCGAGGAGTGCAATTCATTGAGCAGAAGTCACAACTTGATGCAGCATGGACACTCGCCCATCATGAATCACCGACTGGCCGAGTGATGCTTGAAGAATATCTCGAAGGTCCACAATTTAGTACCGAAACTCTAGTAGACAATAGCCAATGTTATACCTTAGGTTTTGCCGACCGTAACTATGAATGGCTTGAACGTACTAAGCCATTCATCATAGAAAATGGTGGCGATGCTCCGACAGCATCAAATGAAAGTGTTCGTGCTGCAGTGATTTCATGTGTCGAGCAAGCAGCGTTAGCTTTAGGGATCGATTCCGGAGTCGCCAAAGGCGACATGGTATTTACCGATACAGGTCCTAAGGTGATTGAGATAGCGGGTCGCCTCTCGGGCGGCTACTTTTCTACTACTCAAATTCCACTTGCCTGTGGGGTAAACTTTGTCGAGAAAGCCATCAAGCTGGCGCTTGGACAAAGTCTATCGGTTGAAGAAGTCACCCCCTCAAAACAACAGGCGGTGGCCATACGTTATTTGGATCTGCCTGAAGGTAAAGTCAAGTCTATTCTCAATCATGATGTTGCTTCTATAGCACCTGGAGTTCAATTGCTCAAAATATTCATCACTCCAGGTTCCATCATAGCTCCGCTGTCAAATCATACTCAACGAAGTGGCTTTGTTATTACCACAGCAACCAGCAAACATGAGGCCATTGAGCTAGCTCAAACTGCACTCTCACTTGTCAAAGTGACGTATCAATAGGATAACAGTATGACGCCAGTAAAAATTTACGCTATTTTTCATATGAATCTGGCATTCTCATCCATAGAGCAAGAATCACATCTTGAGGTAGTACAGCGATGCTATTGGCCTTTGCTGCGCCTGATAGAAACTGGGATTCCGCTCGGATTGGAGATGACGGCCTATACGCTTGAAGCAATTCAATCTGTAGACCCCGATTGGATTAAGTGCTTCAAAACGTTATTGAATGAAAATCGTTGTGAACTTATTGCGAGTGGTGACAGCCAGATAATAGGCCCACTAGTACCTGCCGATGTTAATCGTCATAATCTTCGACTTGGGCAAGTAACCTATAACAACATTCTAGGTTACAAACCAACAATCGCTTATCTTAATGAACAAGCTGTTTCAGCAGGGCTACTGGATATTTACCTTGAAGTTGGCTTTGATGCTGTTGTTGTGGAATGGGATAATCCCTATTCGCATAATCCTAATTGGCATACTGATTTGTTGAAACGTCCCCAGTCCCTAGTTACCGCATCAGGTAACGAAATTAAGGTTATCTGGAACCATGCAATCGCCTTCCAAAAGTTTCAGCGCTATGTACATGGGGAATTATTACTCGAAGACTATCTTCAATACCTCAATAAAGTCATACAACCTGGATGCCTTGCTTTTCCGCTCTATGGCAGTGATGCGGAAGTGTTCGATTACCGCCCAGGACGTTACCACACAGAAGCTGTCCAAGCAGAGAAAGAGTGGCAACGAATTGACCTACTCTTTAACACATTAAATAGCGATGCCAGATTTTTATGGAGCCCCCCTTATGACGTAATGACATTATGGTGTCCATCTCCTGCGTTAACACTGACGAGTGCCGAGCACCCCGTCTCAGTAAAGAAACAGGCAAAATATAACATTAATCGTTGGGCATTAAGTGGGCGCAATGACTTACAACTCAACAGTCAATGTTTTGCTGACTTCCAAAAACTGAATAAAGACACTGCAACCGACCATGAATGGCGGCAGTTGTGCCGACGTTGGGCAAGCGATCTGCGAACTCATTTAACCCAAAAACGATTTGAAGCGTTGGCAGTCCAAAAGCCAATATTTAAGCCATCGACTTTAACCAGCCAAAATACACCGCAGACAAATATCATCCCTGATAATGTCCAAATTGAATTTGACGAAGCAAGACGAAAACTCAGCATACAAACACCAGAAATTCATCTAATACTCAACGCAAACAGAGGATTGTGCATAGAAAAGTTGAGTTTTATGTCACAGGGATTCACACCTATTTTAGGCACACTCTCACATGGCTACTTTGACCACATCAGCTATGGCGTTGATTTTTTTAGTAATCACTTATTGATGGAAAGATTCAGGCATAGAGACAGAGTTACGGATCTCAATAAAGTGGAGTATCAGACTTTAAATAATGCCGATGGCTTACTTATACTCTGCCATCAATCATTACGCTCTGGTGGATTAAGCAAATGGTATAGATTAAGCGGTGAAAACCTAACCTGTGGTTTCACGTTTGATAACCATACTCGTCCAGAAGCATCACTGCGGCTTGGGTATGTCACATTACTCGATTGCAGCCAAAGAAGCTGGTACCAAACTCACTTAGGTAGCGATATCTTAGAAACCTTTCAGACCAAAAATGATTTTAATCATGGTAATCCAATATCATCTATTGTTTCTGCTACCAGTGCACTTGGCGCGACGGCTGGAGAAGTGCGTTTCGGTTCAGGTCCTTCTGGCGTAAAACTTAAATGGAACCCTGCACTCTGCGCAGCCTTACCTATGATTTCTAGCCAAAAAATTAATGACAACTATCTTAATAGGCTGTGGTTTTCACTCATAGAAGCCGACGAAACGCTTAAGGAAGATGGTTACTTGCCAAGTTTTGAGTACTGTATCAGTCCGTATTCACTTCAATGTGAGACCCTTAAATGAAAACCATTGCTATAATTGGTGCTCGATTAAATTCTAGCCGTCTGCCAGGAAAGCATCTATTGCACTTAGCCGGTAAGCCTATGATTGAGCAGCTATGGCGTAGGTTAACCCGCTGCAAAGAGGTCGATGACATCATACTTGCTACCACGGCAGATGATTACAACCGTCCACTGGTGAAGTGGGCGCAAAATAAAAATGTAAGCTGTTTTACCTTCGAAGGTAATGTCAATGATCTCATGGGGCGCCTCGATGCAGTCATAAATACGTTTCAGCCTCAATATATTGTCTACATCTGCGGCGATTGCCCCCTAGTCGATCCAGATTTTATCGATCATGCGATCAAAGAATTAAAACGCCAGCCACTCAAAGACAGTATTGTTCTTGCTGAGGGGATAATGAGTATTCACGAAGGTATGGCATTTTACAGCTTCACGGGCTGGAAGAAACTGTTAGCGGCCAGTCAAAGTGATATGTCTCGTGAGCATGTTGGCTATGCTGATAAACTGACACCTATCTTAGAAAAACTCAGCATCACCGACAGTGATGATTTTTCTACTATAAAACATAGGATCTCAGTCGATACCCATGCCGACTACCTTTTCATGGAGAAGGTATACCAACGTTGGTTCCAAGAGCACACTAGCGATTCTATTGTGAACTTGAAATGGGTTCAGTCGCAGCTTCTGGCGGATCCAGAACTGCGTGCACTGAATAATCATGTACAGCAAAAACGTCCAGATACGCACTATAAAAAGGTACATATACTCTGTCATGTCGGGAAAGATATCGGTATGGGGCATCTCAAAAGAAGTGCTGTTATCGCTAACTTACTGCAAGAACATTTATCGCTAGGAGTCACTCTACGTATAGTTGGTGACAAACGCACCGACTTACCTTGGCTACAAAGCACTGCAATATGGTACAAAGATGAACAATCGGCGCTTTCCCAAATGCTGGCTGATAGCACCGCACTTTGGATAGTAGACATTCATCCGCATTACATAGATAACGTTCTTTTAAATTCAGCCCTTACCAAGGCAAAATCAGCAAACACTAAACTACTAGCCATAGACAAAACCGATGTTGATATTGCTTCTCTGGTAGATGCCATATTTGTACCAGCATTTTTTTGTCAGTCAGTCTCAGATAAAACAACCTACGGCTGGTCGCATTACCTGTTTACCCCACAGAAAATAGTGCCCAAGGAAAAGCAGGTACTTATCACCACAGGCGGCAGTGATGCATTACACTATGGAGCTTGGTTACCTGCAATAATAGAAACACAGGTCCCACCCACTTATAAAATAACTTGGATACAAGGACCTTACGCCGACGATCCTGTACTGCCAAACCAAGACAGATGGACTAATATAGTCAATCCAGAGAATTTATCCGAGCTAATGGCGAAGTCAGAAATCGTCATTTGCTGCTATGGCATTTCACTATTTGAAGCGATAGCCTCTGGGGCGTTCACACTGCTACTGCCAACCGACTATCTCTGCGGGCCACAGGAGCTTGACGCACTAGAAAAAGCAGAATGTTGTCTCATTAGCCACTCACGAGACACGATAACCCAAGATATTCGAAGGCTATTTACATCTGAAAATCAAAAACTTAAATATCGATATTTAAGTAATGCTGACCAGCACTCCCTTGAAATAGAGGGAGGGAACAAACTGTGTCAATTGGTAAGCAGTTTAATCGAGGATGTTAATGTCAAGTAGTAATGGATACATTCTCAGCGTTGGCGCTGGGCAGAATCAAGTACCTCTTATCCTAAAAATTAAAGAAATGGGCTGGAAAGTCGTATCTTGTGATGCCGACGCCCAAGCGCCAGGAAAGATGATTTCTGACCTATTTATCAATGTAAGTACCTATGACGCAGAACCTATCATTGACGCTATTATTGCAAAAGATATCGAATTAATCGCAGTGTTAACACGATCAACAGGCAAACCCGTGGTGAGCTGCGCAAAAATTGCTAAATATTTTAAACTCCCTGGACTAGATATAGGCAATAGCGAAATTTTCACCCACAAACAAAAATTATTACGCACCCTTAGGCAGTATGATATTGCCGCACCTAGAATATTCGATATTAATAGTCCTATTGATTACCCTGTCTTTATAAAGCCTGCTAATACAGTAAAGTCTCACGCGGCAATGAGTTTGTGCAATTCAAGTAAAGACTTAGCACAAGCATACTCTGACGCCACTTCTGTATCCTTGGATGGTTCGGTCAATATTGAAGAATATTTGCTTGGTCAGGATATAGTCTCAATAGACTTCGTTTCTAACAGTCAGATATTTCATCTATGTACCATAGGGGAAATATCTGACGGGCCGCCTAGCTTTGATGGAATTGGATGGTATACCGTTCCACAAAGCTTAGATGAAGTAGCAAAAAACCAGTTTTCACTTATGAAAAACGCACTATCGATTCAGCATGGCTTTTTTCAAACGGCGATGAAATTCAATCCAACTGACGAGCAATGCAAAATCTATGAAGTTCATGCAGAAATTGGTGGCGACAACGTCAATGACATCTTCATTCCAATGATGAGCAATGGCTATGATGTTTTTGAAAACAATATTCAACTTGCTCTCGGAAAATCCCCTCAATCGATAAAACAGACAGTTCCCATGCTGCTGCTATTTAAGCAAAAACTTGAACAATACAACATCAAATTGCCAGATTCGGGATACCAAGAATGTACAGAAAGAGACGGCTGCTTGATACTCTCATTCACGTATCAATGGCAACTAAATGCATTTTTATCAAATACAGCCGGAAGATCGTTCTCATTTAATACAGGAGCTTAAGAATGAGTTGGGAAACACATTATCGGGAAGTCCGCGCAAAAAATCCTTTGGTTTGGCCGGATATCAATATCATAAGACAGGTTTCTAGACTGGATCTAAAACCTGATGCACGACTTTTAGATCTAGGATGTGGCGAAGGACGTAATATCAGAGCGTTATTGGAGTTGGGGTTTAGGCAAGTATATGGTGCCGATCAGAGTGCCGCTGCACTTGAAATAGTTAAATCTCTCTATCAATTACCGCAGCAACAACTGTTATGTGGTTCGGTACCGGATGTGTTAATCCCATTCCCAACACAACACTTTGATATGGTCCTCTGCTGGGGGGTAATGCACTATTTGAAACAACCAGAGATTACTCTCCAAGCAATTAGTCATATTCTTAAATCAGGTGCTAGTCTAATTATCTCTTTCAATGCAAAGGAAGAGCGTAGGACAACTGTTGATACGGTAAAGAGCTATTACGATGAAAATGAAGTACGTCAGTTGATTGAGTGCGCAGGATTAAGCATTCAGTCAATCGGGAAAGTCACTGATGAAAACTTTACCGATGGCAGAATTGAGTCTTACTACTGGTTAACTGCACGTAAGTAAAGAATCCACCTTCTGAAGAAGGTGGCTTTGTTTTAACCCCCTAAAAGGGGGCCTTTATTCAAGAGCAAGTTGACCCTGCTCTTGCCGCTCTACTTTCTCTTGATGCCTAACGTATCTACGGAT
>NZ_LGYY01000130.1:0-32988 GCF_001308045.1 Shewanella sp. Sh95 | reverse complement strand
TTTGCTTGGTGACAATAGCATTGTGGTCCCACCTGATCCCATCCCGAACTCAGAAGTGAAACGCAATCGCGCCGATGGTAGTGTGGGGTCTCCCCATGTGAGAGTAGGTCATCGCCAAGCGCCTAATATTCTCGATAAGAGAGCAATGAAGCCAGCTGAATAAGCTGGCTTTTTTGTTTTAGCCGTTTGTAATTTCATTCTCTCTATTACTACTTCCTATTCATTACTTCCTTTTATTCACTTCTGCGATGACGATAGTTATTACCTACATATCGATTTGACCGACAGAGCAATAGTTTCAAAGGCTTTCTTCGAGCTAATAAAAAGGGCAGCGTTTGGCTGCCCTTTATGCTTAGAATTGGTTTCTAATCTCGATTATTTAGCTTCTTTTAGCCACTGTGCTGCACGTTTGGCGAAGTAGGTAAGGATGCCATCGGCACCGGCACGTTTGAAGCATAGTAGCGATTCCATGACGATAGCCTTTTCAGCTAACCAGCCATTTTGGATCGCGGCCATGTGCATGGCATATTCACCACTCACTTGGTAAGCAAAAGTAGGAACAGCTAACTCAGTTTTAACACGATGAACGATGTCGAGATATGGCATACCTGGTTTTACCATCACCATATCAGCACCTTCTTGGATATCGAGCGCCACTTCGTGTAGTGCTTCATCACTGTTAGCTGGGTCCATTTGATAGCTATGCTTATTGCCACCTTTTAGGTTGCCTGCTGAGCCAACTGCATCACGGAATGGGCCATAGTAGCTCGAAGAGTATTTGGCTGAATAGGCCATGATCTGGGTATTAACATGGCCAGCTGCTTCCTGTGCTTGACGGATCGCGCCGATGCGGCCATCCATCATATCCGATGGCGCAACAATATCAGCGCCTGCTTCGGCATGGGACAAGGCTTGTTTAACTAAAATTTCTGTAGTGATGTCATTCAGGATATAGCCTGTTTCATCAATAATGCCGTCTTGACCATGGGTCGTGAAAGGATCGAGAGCCACGTCCGTCATAATGCCAAGTTGTGGGAAGGCTTTTTTGAGTTCACGTACAGCACGTTGCACTAGTGCGTCAGCATTGTAAGCTTCTTCTGCCATGAGAGACTTTTTCTCTGCAGGCGTGACAGGAAAGAGGGCAATTAAGGGGATGCCTAATTCAACAAGTTCTTCTGCTTCTTTGAGCAGTAAGTCGATTGAATAACGCTCCACACCTGGCATTGAAGCGACTTTTTCGCTGCGATTACTGCCTTCGAGCACAAACATAGGATAGATTAGGTCATTCACTGTTAGGTGATTCTCTGCCATCAGGCGACGGCTAAAATCATGTTTGCGCATGCGGCGCATTCTGCGCTGTGGGAAGGCACTGGTAATGATATTCACATTAGACTCCTAATTAGGTTCTGTTTGCGCTGGCGCATACAATTTCACTTGATTGCGTCCGCTATTTTTTGCTTGATAGAGGGCTTTATCTGCCTGCTCTAATAATTCGGTACTGTGTTGTTCATTTAAGATTACGTCGGCACTCACGCCGATACTGACGGTGAGTGGTATGGGTTTTCCTTCCCATTCAAGGCCGATACTAGCCACTGCATCTCTTATATTTTCAGCGACTTGAAGCGCCCCATCCGCGTTGGTATTGGGGAGAATAATAGCAAACTCTTCTCCACCAAAACGTGATACTAGATCGGTTGGTCGTTTTAAATGCTGCTGCAATGTCTTTGTGATAAGTTTTAGGGCCTGATCACCCGCTAAATGACCAAATTGATCATTGATAGATTTAAATCGATCGATATCGATCATTAATAGTGCTATTGGCGTTTCTTGACGACGACTTATACGGCTTTCTGCTAATAGGCGTTTATCGAAGGCACTGCGGTTTTTAGCCCCCGTTAAGCTGTCTATAGTGCTTTGTTCTGTGAGCTTTTGATTAACTTCATGCAATTCGCGCAGGGTAATTTCAAGTTCCAAAGTGCGCTCTTGCACCATTTGTTCCAGTCTTTCGTTAGTTTCTGCTTCTACTTTTAATGCATCTTCACGTGCGCTACGAATTTTTTGTGCTTGTTTTAGTGCTTCTTGTTGAATGCGTTGTTTGGCTTTACGTTCGTCGTTATAGCGGATAGCAAGCACTAGTGACATAAAGATAATTTCAAAGGTTAACCCCAGCATTACAGGTGTCTGAGGTTTGATATTCAGCTCGATAACGCCTAAATACAGTAAGCTACTCAGGCACGCTCCCGTCAGCATACTCACCCAGCCAACAGTATAAAGTTTGGCTAATTTTTGCCCTCTAGCGGCTTGAATAATTGCGAGTATCATCATAATGATACTGAGCACGACAACCGAGATAATCTCAATGTAAAGTACAGTGCCATAACGCAAAAAGGGGACTAATAAACAGATTAAAAGGATATAAACGGCACTATAACGGCACATCAATAGCATGCGGCGATTATAGTATTTTAATTGTAAAATTTTTTCGGTAAACATTAAGGCGAAAGCCATAACTAAAGGGAGTAGCACAGGAACCATCAGTTGCTGCAATGTTGGCCAATTAGGCCAGAGGAAGCGGAATGCGAAACCATTAATCGTGGCAACTAAGAGAGTCATGCTAAGGACGTAGCCGGAGTAATAGCTGTAACTGAATGAACCAGAAGCTAACGCGATAAATAGACTGAAGATACCGATGGCGGCGAGTACCCCAAGCTGAAATCCATGTTCGACAGCTGTTGATTCCGCTATTTGTGCCAAATCGTTGGCTGACCATAAATTTAAAGGAACGGCCGCATTGCCTTCGGTTTCAATATGTATATAAAAGGTATGTTGTTCATTGGTGTTAATTTTAAAAGGGTATAGAAAAATATTACTCAGCAGTGGACGCTGTTTATAGGGAAGTGTATCTCCCATATACGTTGTGTTGACGAGTTGGTTATCTACAAGATGGTAAATAGTTACTTTATCTAATAAGGGATTATCTAAGGCAAGAATGCGTGAAAGGCTTTCGTTGTTACTACTAAGATTAACTGACAGCCAAAAATTATGCAGGCTAAGACGTTGAATATCGTTACTGGTAAACTTATGCCATTGTGCCTTGGGAAGTGCTTCGATGTCCGCTAACTGACTTTCAGAATGAGGATGGGTCACTATTAGCCAAGGTGTTAGACTGAGCGGCGTCGGAGTGTGTTCATTGATGTTGATTATGCTTGCGAAGCTGCCAGATGATATGAGCATGCTGATAAGCAAAACCAATAAGCAACTTAATTTAGCCATTCTGTTGACTCAAATTAAAAAACGCTAGGCTATTTTGATAGCATTGTTTTGCAAATTCAGCCGGATCTTCACCGCGTAGATTGGCAATATACTGAGCAATATAAGGCAAATATTCGGGTTTATTTTTACTGGATTTAGGCTTAGGACGCATGCTACGCGGTAGCAGATAAGGACTATCTGTTTCGACCAATAAACGATCTTTTGGAATCAATGGCACTAGTGCTGCTAATTCTTGGCCGCGTCTTTCATCACAAACCCAACCTGTAATTCCTAAGTGTAAATCGAGATCGATATAAGCTTCCATTTGCGTGCGAGTGCCAGTAAAGCAGTGTAACAATGTGCCGCGAAGATGTGGGCGGTACTCACTAACGATGCTTAAAAAATCACAATGGGCATCTCGTTCATGCATCAGAACGGGTTTTTGAAGGTCAATCGCTAGTTCTAATTGGGCGATAAATGCTTTGCGCTGGGCCGGACGTGGAGAAAAGTCCCTATTATAGTCTAGCCCGCATTCACCAACGGCAACAACCTGCGATGCTTGGCATAAATCTATGAGAGTTTGTTTGGAATTCGTTTGCCATTCGCTAGCATGATGCGGGTGTACACCTGCAGTGCAATAAAGCTGTTTGGGATACTGTTGGCATAATTGAATGGCTGCCGCGCTTTCGCTTAAATCACTGCCAATAACAATTAACGGCGAAACCCCTTGGTCCGCCGCTGCTTGTATGATTTGCGTTATGTCTAGTTCGAGTGCGCTGCCAAGCAAGTTGACAGCGATATCTATATAAGATGACATTATTTTAGGCGTTTTACCCTCACCTTAGCATTACGATCCTCAGTACCCATTAAGAAAGAGCCAAGCGCAGCTTTTTCGATAAATACTTTTTCACCGACTTTGAGATTGAATTTACGGTTTTCGGTTTGTTTCCAAACTTGGCCATTGGTAAAGGTAATCTTTAAGGCACCGTAGGCATCTTCTGCTATTGACTCCACATCGAGATAAATTTTGTCAGTCGTATTCTCTTGGACGCGTTTAACTTCCATACCGAAATTATCTTCGACATTGGTCGCGGCGGCAGCAACAGGAGCTGCAGTCGCCACAGCTGCAGGGGCCGCTGCGGGAGTGACAACGGGGGCGACAGCTATCGGTGCCGTGGTGTTATTGGTCACTGTGGTGACTTGAATGCTTGCTGCGAGATTGTCATAGCATACCAAGCGCTCGAGTTTGTCTGCTATCCCTGCACATTGAGTTAATTGCTGCTCAATACCGGCATTAGCCTGTGCAGATACCAGTAACACTGCACCAGTCAGTAGAGTTAAACGCATCCCAGTTTCCTTATTATTATTTTCCTCTAATGCCGATTAAGGCATTAGTCGTTCGTTGATTCTTCTTCGTCGGACTCGTCATCAGGTTTACTGTAAAAACGAGCCGCAAATAATCCGCCTTCGAACAATAACAGCATTGGTACGGCAAGCATAGTCTGGGAGATAACATCCGGTGGCGTTAACAACATGCCCACAACGAATGCGCCGACAATGATATAAGGGCGTTTTTGTTTGAGATCTTCTGGAGTGGTTACGCCCGCCCAGCAAAGCAGGACTACGGCAACCGGGATTTCAAAGGAGAGGCCAAAGGCAAAAAACAATTTCAGCACAAAGTCGAGATAGCTGCTGATATCCGTTGCTACCTGTACTCCTTCGGGGGCCGTGTTGGCGAAGAAGCCAAATACCACTGGGAATACAACGAAATACGCAAAGGCGATCCCTAAGTAAAACAGTACAGTGCTACTGAAGAGTAGTGGCATAACTAAGCGTTTTTCATGCTTATACAAACCCGGTGCTACGAAGGACCAAATTTGAAAGAGCACATAGGGTACGGCCACAAAAAATGACAGAACTAATGTCAGTTTAAAAGGGGCGAAGAAAGGTGCTGCCACATCGGTCGCAATCATACTGCCACCTAAGGGCAAAGACTGCATTAAAGGGATTGCCATGTAATGGTAAATATCATTTGCCCAATACACACTACAAATAAATACAATCAATACACTGGCAATGGATTTAAGCAGCTTGGACCTAAGTTCAAGCAAATGGCTGATAAGTGGCTGCTGTTGCGACATGAATTATCCGTTAGCTTTCGGGTTAGAACGGGTATCCTCGCCCTGAATGGACTCACTATGTGGGGCGGAGGAAGCCGAAGTTGGACTCGCCTCGGTAGAAACCGTTTGGCTTGCAGGATTGTGGATCTGGTTTTCCTGTGCACTGGGAATATCTTGCACTTGGTAAGGACGATTCACTGACTGCGCGGCTTGCTTCAATTGATCGATTGACTCTTGCAGCTCGGGAGAGAGGTTAGATAAACCTTTGCTCTCCGCTTTTTTGAGGTCGGCGTGCAACTGCTCGATCTTTAGCTCTTGCTCAAGTTCTTCTTTGACTGAGTTGGCCATGCGTTTCATCGCGCGGATCCAACTGGTTACTGAACGTACTGCAACCGGTAGACGTTCGGGGCCAAGAACGACCAGCCCCAGAACACCGATCAGCAGCAGCTCCATAAAGCCGATACCGTCAAACATAAAGAGTTACGCCTGTTCTTTGTGAGACTCAGGTTTCTTTTCAGTCGCCTGTTGAGTTGGTTGTGCGGTTTGTGCAGTTTGCACTGGTTTTGCCGCTTCAGTGTCTTCTAGCGCCTTTTTATCTTCTTCTGAAGACATGGCGTTTTTGAAGCCCTTAACAGCACCACCTAAGTCACCACCCAAAGAGCGTAATTTCTTAGTTCCAAACAATAAGACAACGATTAACGCGATGATAAGAAGTTGCCAAATACTAATGCCACCCATGAAGGTATCCTCTTAATTGATATCGGTTCTATTATGAACCTCTGATTAATTAGTGCTAGCTAAAATTTACGATTCTTTGGCCTAGATCGCCATCCGATAATCCACAGTACCGTACCTGAAATCAGGCACACGTAAGGGCTCAACAGTGTAGCGTCTTGGTTGAACAATAACGTGCCACAGATCAATAAAATTGCAGAAGTGATGAGTAAGTAATTACTCTTATGTGCTTGCTGCTGGTATTTCAGATACTTATCTAGCATTTGTTGCTGAGAACTCAGCAATTTCCTGCCTAATTTAAGGTTGTCATAAATTAGTTCAGGGAATTCCGGAAGTTTATCAGACCAATATGGCAGTTTTGTGGATACCTTTTTAAACATGGCTTTAGGTCCCACTTGCTCGGCCATCCACTGCTCTAAAAAGGGTTTAGCGGTCTGCCAGAGATCCAGCTGCGGATAGAGCTGACGGCCTAAACCTTCAATATACAGCAAAGTCTTTTCGAGCAGCACGAGCTGAGGCTGCACGACGATATCAAAATGCCGTGCGGTACGGAACAGCTCTAACAACACATGCCCAAAGGAGATTTCATCTAAGGGCTTGTTAAACATGGGTTCACACACGACCTTGATGGCTTGTTCAAAAGCTTGCAGATCGGTTTTTTCCGACACCCAGCCCGACTCAATATACAGCTGTGCGATGCGGTGATAATCACGATTGAAAAATGCGAGGAAGTTTTCCGCGAGATAGCGCTTATCGACCTCACTGAGCGTGCCCATAATGCCGCAATCAAGGCCGATGTAGTAAGGATTTTCGGGATGTTCGCGGGAGATAAAAATATTTCCCGGATGCATATCCGCGTGGAAAAAGTTATCGCGGAACACTTGGGTGAAAAATAGCTCTACGCCCCGTTCGGCTAGCAGTTTAAAGTTTGTGCCTTGTGCCTTAAGTGCAGCGATATCCGATACTGGAATACCGTAAATCCGTTCCATCACCATCAAACGTGGATAACAAAACTCTTCATATACATAAGGAATATAGAGCGCGTCTGAGTCGAGGAAGTTATTACGTAGCTTAATGGCATTGAGGGCCTCAAGCTTAAGGTTGAGCTCCCCTAAAATGGTGACGCGGTAATCTTCAATCACCTCGGCTGGGCGTAGTCGGTTACCTTCGCCAAGAAGATAATCGATGACCTTCGCCGTTTGCGACATCAGCAGGAGATCAGCCTGGATTTTAGTTTCTACGTTCGGGCGCAGCACTTTTAATACCACTGCCTTGCCATTGGATTTAAGCGTGGCGGTATGCACTTGGGAAATCGAGGCAGAGGCTAATGGCGTTTCATTAAAGTCATCAAAGAAGGTCTCGATTGGTGCTTTAAGCTCAGCTTCTATCGCGAGTCGGGCGAGTGCGCCATCGAAGGGAGGGACTTTATCCTGCAACATGGCAAGCTCTGTCGCCCATTCATCACTCAGTAAGTCACGGCGGGTGGAGAGCATTTGCCCTAGCTTGATATACACAGGGCCAAGCTCTTGCATTGCTAGCTTTAAGCGCTCGCCACCGGATTTACTTTTGTGTTTATTACGGATCCAAAACAGACTATTGCGGGCGAGTTTAAAGTACCAAGGGGTCATCTTTGGCGGTAAAACATCATCTAACCCATATTGCAATAGGGTCTTAATCACATGATAACCGCGGCGGATACTGGCAAGGGTCATGGCTTAATTGAGTCTCTTAATTGGGCAATCCGTTGTTCGAGCGCGCGAGTGTCGTTAACTAAGTCATCTATTTGATCGCACAAATGAATAAGCTCAATCCGATGGGGCGCAAGCCGATACTCTTCGATAGCGAGTTGCCCCAAATGGGAGCGGGTTTTACGCAATACTTCAAGTGCCAAACCTTTTGCCTGATGGCTTGTACTGATGAGCTTGTGAGTGGGGCCGTCACCCAAATAACGCGAAATGGGCTCGGCAAAATCAAACTCTATGCTACGTAGATATTGGCTAAAGCTTTGTAATAAGTTCAGATCGCCTTCGAGCTTGAGCTTATCTTGCTTGATAAGTTCAGTCAGGTTGGCACCTTCGGACACGCGATAAAGTGTGGTTGCATCAGCGTGCAGACTGACATCGACATCACCTTCATAGCGACTCATTACTTGGATTTCTTTGGCAAAGACCAAGTAAATTGGCCAGTTGAGTTGCGTTAATTGAATACGAAATACTTTGCCATGTAGCTGGCGCTGGCGCGCATAGGCGTCACCCGCTTGGGTCTGAAGTTGTTTCAGACCCATCTCAATAGCGGCGCAGGCAAGTAACACCACTTCTTGCGGCATCATTAGAATTTATAACCACGGTGCAGGGCGACAATGCCATCGGTCATATTGGTGTAATCGACCTGTTCAAAGCCCGCATCCACCATCATTTGCTTAAGAGTGTCTTGATCTGGATGCATCCGAATGGATTCGGCCAAGTACTCATAGCTGTCAGCGTCTTTAGTAATGAGTTCACCCATCTTTGGTAAGACTTTGAAGCTATATAAATCATACACTTTACGCATGATTTCATGCTGGGGCTTAGAAAACTCTAATACCAATAACTTACCACCTGGCTTAAGTACGCGGTTCATAGAACGAAGCGCTGCGTCTTTGTCTGTTACGTTACGCAGACCGAAGGCGATAGTGATGATATCGAAGTGATTATCGGGGAAGGGCAGTGCTTCGGCATTGGCTTGCACGTAGCTGACATTGTTAACAATGCCTTTGTCTCGTAGCTTAGTGCGGCCTACTTTTAGCATAGAATCGTTGATATCAGCTAAAACCACTTCGCCTTTATCGCCCACTAAGTGAGAGAATTTAGCGGTTAAATCGCCCGTACCACCGGCAAGGTCAAGCACCTTCATACCCGGACGAGCGCCAGATACTTCAATGGTGTAGCGTTTCCAAAAACGGTGAATACCGAAGGACATAACGTCATTCATGATATCGTACTTGGCGGCAACCGAATGGAACACGCCAGCAACGAGATCGGCCTTTTTATCCGCCTCTACGGTTTTATAACCAAAGTGGGTATTTTTAGATTCACCCTCAGACATCAATGTATTCCTATTGTTTTGCAAAGTATTAGTGGCGAGTGTAAGCCATCGCCTGCATTTGCTGAATCTTTGATCTATCACTCTGTGATCGAGCTAGTAAACTCTCCTCAAGGCGTTAGCTTAAAGAGTTTGGCTTTTGCCAGTGTTTAGTGTGCCGACCCGATAAAATGGACTGGCATTAGACCACAATATCAGGATTTGGTGAATAGCTTCGCGCCTGTAAGGGTACAAGCAAACGAGGCTATCGGTCTAAAAATTGGCATCTTGCTTGTACATAGGCATAAATTAACTCGCTGATACTTTGACCCACATCCCTAAAGCCCGCCTCTATGCCCGCCTCATGACAACTTGGGGCGGCTTCGGCTAAATGTAAATAAGCACAGGGACATCGGCTGGCGATATAGCTAATGTAGTGGGCGGCATCGAGTAGGGGAATTCCCGCAGCTGTGGAGGCACTGCTCGGCATTTTGGCGATGGCATCGACATCCAACTCTAACGCTACTGGGAGTTCTGTTTGGTTAAGTTTGTTGGCAATATCCTGTAGCGCCTGCGTCAGGCTAATCTCTCGGCGGATCCAAATTTGTTGCAGACTATGCCAAGTGCCACCAAACTCAGTGAGTTGTTGTAAATTGGCCTCGCTGTTTTTGAGCTCGTGCAAACCGAGCACATGGTAATACCCCAGCGCGCCGCGATTGGCGGCGTAACTAAAGCCATTACCGCTGTGACGCCCTTCGAGTAGGCGAAAATCACTGTGCGGATCTAAATTCACTGCGGCAACTTGGCGTTGATAATGGGCCGAGGTCGCCATTAACAGGCCATAGGCATTGTTGTGGCCGCCACCAATCACTATGGGTTCAAGCCCTGCCGCTTGTATGGCGCTGACTAGTTTAATCACGCGCTCATCGAGCCGCTCAACTGCTTGGCGTAGATGGGTTAGGCTCGCGCCTTCGCCATCCTGTGCCTGTAATTGCAGATCCGCCGTATGAACTTGCCCTAAAATCAGGCATTCGGCGCCCGAAAGAAAACGATTCGACTGTAAATTCAACCACTGGCGCATGCTGGTGGTAAAGGCATCGGTGGCACCGCCTCTGCCTAGGTTAGCCCGTGGGCCGATATCTTCACCCACTCCGACAATGGCAAATTGTGCACCATGGGCTTTAGCGGTGGTGAGTATCGCTTCTAATGGATGTTCATGGTTAGCCAAGTGTACGCATTGGCCTATTTTGGTTTCACCGGCTCGCGGGCTAACGAGACTGGCGATATCGGCTTGGGTGAATGGGATAAATTCAGACATAGATTAGTATTCTTATCGGGTAGGGACAGGGATATTGTGGCGTACCCAAGGACGAATATTCAATGGTACTTAATGGTATCTGCCAATAAAAAAGCCAGCTTAGCTGGCTTTCTTTCGATGTTATTTAGCATTACTCAATATCGAGTGGTTCTGGCGATAGAATGACGCCAGTGTTATCGGCATAGATATGATCGCCAGGGAGGAAGGTCACGCCGCCAAAGTTGACCGGGATATCGACTTCACCCACTGAATTGCCATCGGCGCCCACAGGAATTGAAGCAAGGGCTTGAATGCCGATGTCTAATTCTTCCAGCGCATCCACATCGCGTACTGAACCGTAAACGATAATGCCTTCCCAGTTGTTGTTGACTGCGATTTCTGCGATAGATGCATCGATCAGGGCGCGGCGTAATGAACCACCACCGTCAACCAGCAAGACTTTACCTTGGCCATCTTCTTGTAAGACCTCGGTGATTAGGCCGTTGTCTTCAAAGCACTTAATGGTGCTGATAGAACCGCCAAAAGAGCTACAACCACCGTAGTTACTGAACATGGGCTCGACTACATCTACGACATCTAAGTACATGTCACATAGTTCTGAGGTGTTGTATTCCATATTTACACTCCTATTGATCCGCGTTGCGTACAGTTTAGCGAGTTTACGCCAGTATAAAAGGGATTCCTGAAAAGAAAAGTGTTATCAATCACGGTATTGTTGCACTTGGACGTTAACACTTATGTTGTAAACTTTCGTCACTTAACAGGTGTTTATCCTCAAAACTTGATATCGGTCATTAAATAACGGTTTTTTATTACAACTCTGTTGCGCGTTTTGGTATTATATCCCAAGTTTAAATTAACTTACTTAACTTAATTTGCTTTAGGGGCAAGGACCCCCCGTTACGCTTATGGACGGTAGAGGGCCTTCGAGAGGTGCCTATGGAAGCTGTAAACACGATTGAAATTATTGGTTATTTTGCCTCAGTAATGGTGGCAATTTCACTTATGATGAAGAATATCATCTGGTTAAGGTGGTTAAACTTTGTCGGTTGTACCTTGTTTGTTATCTATGGCGTATTTATTTCAGCCTGGCCTGTTGCGGGGATGAACGCCTTTGTTGCCTGTATCAATATTTACCATTTGACGAAAATTTACCGCGCTAAAGCGCTGGAACAAGCTGTCGCTTGAAGGTTTTCTGACAGTGCTGCCCGTTCATAGCAACTGGGCAGCACTGTATTCTCCCTGTACGTTTTCCCTCTTGCTCCAATTGATAGCTTCATTCCTCGCCATTTTCGCCACATATGTCATAAAACTTTAGGCCTGATGTCACTTTACCGTCATCGGCAGTTCTTAGTCTCACCTTAACACTGAGCACTTAAGCCATCTCTGTTTAAGTTGTCGTAGGTTTAGCGTGGGGTTCTATCGTGAAATAGTCGTCTGACAGGGCGTTAACACATGCAGACGCTAACAGCTGTCGAGAGAATGCACTCATTAACATCGCCATGATACTCGCTGGCATGCCAGCAAGGAGCCTGTTTTATGTTGAGTTACATTACAGACTTAGATAAGCGCATGTTTTACCGCATTGTGGATTTGAGCCAACGTCACGGTGTTTATGCTTGGGCGAAGCGGATATCGGCAACTGGAGATGGGCATGTGTATCTGTATCTCTCTGTTGGGTTGATGCTGACACACTCCCAAGGGCAGAACCTGTTCAATCTGCTGTTGGCGAGTTTTTTGATTGAATTGCCGTTGTACATATTACTCAAAAATAGCATTCGCCGTACTCGACCCTGTCATGCCTTGGTTGGGTTTGAAAGCGGCTTTGAACCCTCAGATCGTTTTAGCCTACCTTCGGGACACACGGCGGCCGCCTTTGTGATGGCCACAAGTGTGGCGCAGGTGTATCCCGTGGCTGCGCCTTTTGCTTACGTATGGGCGCTCTGTATTGGTGCCTCACGTATTGCGCTTGGGGTGCATTACCCCTCAGATATTGTCGCCGGTGTTCTGTTAGGTACGGGGGCTGTTTTGCTTGTGCATCCCGTGATTTAACACAATCAGGCACTCATTCGTTGGATACCTCCTTGATTCACCACTCTTTCATTCACAGTTAAAGGATAAGCAATGCGAATACTCTACGGAGTGCAAGGCACAGGGAATGGTCATTTAAGTCGCGCTCGAGTGATGGCAAAGGCCTTAGTTGAGCACAATATTCAAGTCGACTTTTTGTTTTCGGGGCGCAAGCCTGAAGATTTTTTCGATATGGAGTGTTTTGGGGATTACCGCGTCCAAGAAGGGATGACTTTTGCTACGCACTCAGGGCGAGTCAATATCACGCAAACGGTGAAGCAGAATTGTTCCTTATCGTTGCTTAAGGATATTCAAGCGCTGGATCTGAGTTGCTATGACCTCGTTCTAAATGATTTTGAACCCATATCCGCATGGGCGGCGAGGCGCCAGGGAGTCCCCTCGATTGGGATAAGCCACCAAGCTGCATTGACTCATCCTGTGCCTAAATTGGGAGGCACTTGGTTGAATGAGTTACTACTCAACTACTTTGCACCGGTGGATGTGGCTTTAGGATGCCATTGGCATCATTTTGGTTTTCCGATCTTGCCTCCCTTTGTCGAAGTGGATGTCAGTTCCATTGAACATACCCATCAAATATTGGTGTATTTACCCTTCGAAGAGGCGGATGTGATTGCCGACTTTTTTAAGCCTTTTACGGATTATCAGTTTTTGGTGTATCACGCCAAGCAGCCTACCAAACGCATTGCCGATCATATTCAATGGCATGGGTTTAATCGTGATGGATTTAAACAGCATTTAGCGAGCTGCGGTGGTGTCATCGGTAATGCGGGATTTGAGCTGGCGAGTGAGGCGCTGACCTTAGGTAAAAAGTTGTTGGTCAAGCCGCTGATTGGTCAATTCGAGCAGCTATCGAATGTGGCAGCGCTACAATTATTGGGCGCGGGTGATAGTATGATGAGCTTAGATATCAGCGCGGTTAAGCGTTGGCTTAAGGCCGCATCGCCAAATCCCATTGCCTATCCGCAAGTCGGTGATGCTTTAGTGAAATGGATAGGGAGTGGTCAGTGGCAGCACACCGCGCCATTGTGCGCCGATCTTTGGAGCCAAGTGAAATTACCAGACACATGGCGCTAAGATTGATGTGAGCACTGTGATAAAAGGCTATTTCCGCTCTAGCTGGGAATCTGGGGTTAGCGTATAATTTGGCCAATTTGCTGTTAGCCCCTGCAGCGTGTCTTTATTGGCCTAGTCTGGCCACAATTTAGTTGTCATAAATGAGCCTTAAGAAGTTTACCCAGTACAAGTTACTGTTTTTAATGTTGTTGTCCCTCGGTATTTTGCTTCCTTTTATTCCCGATCAAGCCTACCACATGCCCGGCCCTGATACTGCCAAGCAAAATCTGCATGTGATTGAATTTAACGATCAAGGCCAGCCCCACAATGATGGACAATGGCAAGCGCTTAAGGCGCGGATTTTACAACCCAATAATGGCACTGCGCCTGAGTTGCTGATTTTTGTCCATGGCTGGCACCACAGTGCCAATCCCAAGGATGAAAACTTTGTCGCTTTCGAACAGTTTTATCAGCAAATGGCGGCCTCTGATTCTCAACGAAACTTGCTCGGCTTATACATCGGCTGGCGGGGAGATAAGTACGATCCTTTCTGGCTCGATGGTTCAGATGATGCTACTAGTTGGATTGAACCATTGGATTTCCCGACTATTTTGCAGCGTAAAGCCGTAGCAAAACGCATAGGGCAAACGGGTTTATCGCAGTTACTGGATAAATTGGATGGATTGGTCGCTGAGCATCAGTTACTGCGTTATACCGTTATCGGTCATAGTCTTGGTGGCTTAGTCGTGTTGCACGCCAGCAAAGATAGAATTAAGGCGGCTATCGATACTGAGCAAGATAACCCGAATCTATTCTTACTGTTAAACCCAGCAGCGCCAGCGCAGGATTTTAAACCGCTCGATACTTTGATGAGCTTAGATAGGCAAAAACCGAGTATGGTGGTGTTGCAATCTAAGGGCGATTTTGCGGTAAAAGAGGCGTTTAATTACATAAAAGATGGCGAACGGGCACTGGGTAACTCTTGGGCAATAACCCATGATATCGATAAATGTTCAGGCGGTAACTGTGCTACGCCGATGAAAATGCCTTCAGCATTAATGGCTCACGATCAGCTTCCCGGTTGTATGATGACGTTGCCGCATTCGGGCTGGAAAATTCGAGCCCGCTTACAGGCAAGGCGCAGTGTACAGACCTGTCCCGATGCCAATATGCAGGCGGTTTGGGTGCTCGCTGTGTCCGATGAAATTGTCTCTGGGCATAATGGGATCTTAACGTCGGATCACGCTAAGGCGCTGTCCGAGGTGATGGGTATGATTGATTTATATCGAAATCAATTGCCTAAACATGCGGTTGAAAGCCCAGCGAATGAAGATTTAGCCGCCCTTGCGCCAGAGCCTGAAGCCACAAATACAACCAGTGGCCAAACGAGTACTCCAGACGAGCCTGTGGTTATTGTTGAACCTGTTGCTGAAGCTGAAAACCCATCACAGCAACCAGAGCCTCCAGTACCGATAAAGACAGAATCAACCTTGGAATTGCCACCGCGGGAAGGTGTAAAGGAAGAATCGCCACAGGCTAATCCAGCGAATGAGCATCAACCGCTAGAGGAAACGCCACCTCGACCTAAAGTTGAGAATGAGTAACTCATTACTACAATTGGGTTACCACAATCTCGGCGGTAAAATGAGCATATGGAAGTGCGCACTTTATTGATTTTTCATTTGCCATTTACGCCAACTTAGCAGCAGTAACGAGATTAGCAACAGACTAACGATCGCCCATGTAGGGTATTTATGTTGATGATAAAACGCGAGTATTGGTGCGATTTCATCGCGGATTAACACTGGCCCTAGACCAAAAAGAGTCACCCAAATGCTGGTGGCGAGTAGGTTGCCCATCACAAATTGTTTAAAAGGCATCTTGGCCAGCCCACAGCCTATAAACATAAATTGCTTAAGCCCTTCGACAAAACGGCTGAGCACTAAGGCCGCAATGCCATACTGGCCAATCACATCATGAATTTTGTCTTCTAGTTTGGGTTTTATCCAACCTTTTCGCAGCAATACCTCGCCAAAGCGTCGACCAATAAAATAACCCAATGTGTTGCCACACAGGGCTGCACCGCTGGCTACGATCAAAACTAATGACAGTGACATTTGCCCCGTAGCCGCCAGTAAACTGGCAACAATGAGTAAGGATTGTCCTGGGGCTGGAATGCCAAATCCCTCGACGGCAATAGCGATAAACAGCAGCAGATAACCGTATTGCTGCAACCAAGGGGTCATTTCGGTAATAAGGTGTTGTAAGACTTCTGGCATGATGAAAACAGGGAGCGTGAATGAATCATCCCATCTTACTCGGCACTGCCAAATTTAGGGTAGCTTTATGAGCAAAGTTTCATACTGATTTTATGGAATGGAGCATATCGAAGGCACAAAAAAGCCGAACTCAGTTCGGCTTTTTAGGCATTACGACTTAATGGTCGCCTAAGCGAAAGCGGCCTGCAGTTGTGGTACAACTTGCTTCTTACGGCTTAATACACCGTCTAACCACACTTTGCCATCAACTGGAGTTTTACCGTAGGCGCGGTTAATCAGATCGGCATCGTCAGAAACCACTAACAGTTCTGAGCCTTCTTTCATAATGTCGGTCAGCAGTAACAGTACGCTGTGGCGGTTACCTTCAGCCTTCAGTGCTTTAATATCGGCTTCTAGTTCGGCTTTGATTGCATCAAATACTGACAGATCAATTACTTCTAATTGGCCGATACCGACTAAGTTACCGTTCATGTTGAAGTCTTTAAAGTCGCGCATCACGAGGTCGCGTGCTGGCGTGCCTTCAACTGCCGATTTTACTTTGAACATTTCCATGCCCAGTGCTTTAAAATCTTCGATGCCTGCGATTTCGGCTAAGGCTTCAACGCAGCGAATGTCAGCTGTGGTGCAAGTCGGTGATTTGAAGATCACAGTGTCGCTTAGGATGGCGCACATCATAATGCCAGCGATGTTTTTAGGAATGGCGACTTGGTAAAAGTCGTACATCATCTTAATGACCGTGTTGCTGCAACCAACAGGGCGGATCCAACACTCTAATGGCGTATCAGTGGTCAGATCGCCTAGTTTGTGGTGATCCACAATCCCCACGATAGTCGCTTTGGCGATATCGTCTGGTGCTTGAGTTAGTTCAGAGTGGTCAACAATATAGACCTGCTCGCCAGCATAGCTGGTTTTGTATTCTGGTGCTTCAAAGCCAAAACGCTCCAGAATAAAAGCGGTTTCGGGTGATAACTCACCTAAACGTGCGGCAACGGCTTCTTCACCGATTTGGTTTTTGAGATAAGCTAACGCGATAGCACCACAGATTGAATCAGAATCGGGGATTTTGTGACCGACAACGTACATAGGCATTTCAGGGACTCTCCTTTAAATTTGTGGCAATTTTAACAATATTTCGTCGGATTCGGAAATAGCCAAAGCGCATATCGCTGCGCCTTAAGCGGCTATTTTTGTCAAAACTTAGGCATTGTTGACTCAGATTTTAGATTTTCACTTTTATCACGACTTTACGCACCGCTGTCGGTGTATCACTCGTGCCGGGCATATGCATGTCGCCAGGGAAAAAGAGCGCAAACATCCCAGCCTTTAATTGAATGTAGGAGGCGTTGGCTTTATTCGACTCGTAATCGAACTCGGCGTAATCGTGCTTTTCAAAATAAGGTTTTGAGGGTGTTTGGTCGGCCAATGGCAGATAACCAAACTCTTCTTCGCCGCTGACCACATACTGCACATCGATGTATTTTTGGTGTACTTCAAAGGGTTCCGTCGATTGTGGCTTGGTGTGGTAATCATTGACGATCACGAAAATATCCTCGCCATCGAGGGGATAATTGCCAACGGGCAGTTGGCTAAAGTCGGTGCTGGCAAGATGTGCTAATGCCGTGGCAATGCGTGGACTGAGTGATTGATAAATATGGCGATTAGCTAAGGTATCTACAATCATGGGGTACTCGATATGGCGTAAGTAAATGAGTGAATTGTAAAGATTATAATCAGTTCACCGCCGTTAGAACATAAGCGATAGATATAAAAAAACAGGCCATAAATGGCCTGTTTTGATGGTTTGCGGCTTAGTAAGTGTACTTAGCCTCGAGGAAGTAGTATCCCCCATTAAATCCAAACGGCGTGTTGGTTAATGGATAGACGAAAATACCATTGAAGTTATTGTCATCTGGGCGTTTTTCAGGATACACATCAAACAAGTTTTGTACGCCAGCGGTGAAGCTTAAGGCATCGGTTGCGGCGTAGCGTACGGATAAATCCATCACCCATTGGTCGCTGTAATTCACATCACCCGTTGAGTAACCCACAGTGTAATCACCGAAATAGCTGAGGCGAATGTTAGTCTTAAAGTCACCTAATTCATGGGTCAGACCAAAGTTACCTGTGTTATGTGGCGTCGCAGAGGTCATGCGGGTTTGTTCGATATTATCGAAGAGTTTCGGGCCGAGTCCATCCAAAATTTCAGGGAAATGAATATCTTGAATTTCGGTTTTGTTATAAGCGTACGCCAAGTTGGCGCGTAAATCGCCCCAAGAGCCGATATCAAAATCTTGGCTCACTACTAGATCAACGCCGCGAGTACGGGTATCGACGGCGTTAATAAAGAAGCGCGCCGATTCCGCATTGGTATTGGCCAGCGCCGCTGCAACAGCTGGTGAGTCGTTTGGGGTCACTGAGCTTGAGAGGATAATCCTGTCATCGATTGAAATCTGATAGGCATCCAAGGTTAACGCTAAACCCGTATCATTGGTGTAGACCAAGCCTAAGCTGAAGGATTGCGACAGCTCTGGGTCGAGCTCGTTAATGCCAAGGGCCTTAGTGACTGGTGATAAGGTGTTGAAGGTGCCTGATTCGATAGGCACTAACTGGCCCGTAGTCGGATCAGGATTAAACAAGGTAGAGATATTGCTAAAGTACAGCTGTTGTACGCTCGGCGCTCTAAAGCCTGTGTTCACTGTGCCGCGCAGCGCTAAATGGTCAGTGAAGTCGTAACGGCCCGCGAGCTTCCAGCTGGTGTTGCCGCCAAAGTCAGAATAGTTTTCGTAACGTAGCGCCGCTGCCCAATAAAACTCAGTGGTTAATTGGTTTTCAAGCTCGACATAAACACCGGTATTGTCGCGAGTTTCATCGACTTCTGATTCGGGCGTAAAGCCGGTAAAACCTTGGCTGCCCGCTGCACGGTTATCATAACCGCCATTGATGTAAGAACCCGGTTCGCCTGCGTCAATCTGATAACCGTTTTGGCGCCAAGAGACACCCGTTGCCACTAAAATCTCTGAGTCATTGGCAAAGTTATAGTAGCGCGAGATATCGATGTTCAGGTTTGCTTCGCTGGTGGACAGGGTGCCCGCATCGAATTCCGTCGGGCTATCTGGGCCGAGTGATGCGTTTAGGGTGTTTACAATGTTGTATTCGAACGAGTTTCCGCCATAGCCCGCTGAAGTATCAATATTCCACTCGCCGAGGTTGAACTCATAGCCCAGCACGAATGATGAGTCGATAATCTTAGGATTGATCTGCGGTAAAAAGCCGTCGGGATAAAGCTCGGTCAAGTTACGGGCATCGAGCGCGCGGCGATAAAATGCGCCAGATTTGGTTTCACGTTGGCTAATGCCACCAAAGGCATAGAGTTTACTGTCGTTTGATAAAGGCTGCGCCGCGTTGATAAATAAGCCTAAGTTATCGTATTCGGCGTCGCCCACTTGGTGGCTCTTGCGGTTGAAAGTCGCTTCACGCGGATCATCTGAACCGTCTGGCAGCTTAGGATATTGTTGGCGTGGATCTAAGCCTGCGCGGTTGGTGCTGTCTTTATGGTGAGCTTCAACGCCAATATTCACAAAACCGTCGTTGTTTAGGCTGATCCCGTGGTTCACACCAACGCGCCATTGTTCACCGTCACCCAGATAGGTTTGTCCGGCTTGAGCCGACACGCTACCGCCTTGGTCGTTGTCTTTTAAGACTACGTTGATAACACCGGCAATCGCATCTGAGCCGTATTGTGCCGAGGCGCCGTCACGCAGGATTTCAATGCGTTTAATGGATGTCATCGGGATTGCGTTCAAATCGACGTTAGATGAGCCCTTGCCTACAGTGCCGCTTAAATGCACCAGCGCTGAACCATGGCGGCGTTTACCGTTTACCAGAACTAGCGTGTGATCAGGCGACAGGCCACGTAAGCTGGCAGGACGCACCGCATCTGAGCCATCGGTCACCGATGAGAAGGGGAAACTGTAACTTGGCGCGGCAAATTGCAGCGCCTTAGCAGTTTCGGTCATACCTGTGGATTCGAGTTGCTCCGCGGTAATGATATCGACGGGGGCAACGCTGTCGGTTGCGGTGCGCAGAGCGATCCGCGAGCCGACGACTTCAATTTTCTCAACGTTGCTGGCCTGTTCTTCTGCGTGTACGACAGGAAAAACCAAAGTTGAAGATACTGCTAATGCGATAACGGCTGGACGCATAAAACCTCTCAATGTGGAGTAACCTTTAGGCTGGAACGAAAACATTGAACCAACGAAAGTAACAATTCGATAGGGCGAAGGTTATCACTGTAACAATTGTTACATCTAGACAGAAAAGAACTAACTCAGAGCTTACTGTTCTAGATAATCATTTAAAGCTAGTCGAATATGTCGCCACAGCTCATATGATTGGCTAAGTGAATAAAATCATCTAGATCCATTAGGTTTGCTGAAGGTTTATCGCGCTTGGCGGCTGTGTTTTAATGGCAGTAAACCTCAGGTTTGAGGCACTTTAAGGAGTTAAGTTTTGCCCGCATTACGCTTTCTTGCAGGTCCTACGGCCTTTAACATTATCAGGGAGCAAGGTCTGCATCCCGATGCTTTTACACAACTATTGGCGGCATCCGGTGGACCCAAATGGTTAGGGATTGCGGGGCTTGATAAGTATCTTTTTGCTGAATTTTTTAAAGATAGGCAAACGCCGCTATACACCTTAGGGGCATCCTCTGGCGCCTGGCGTTTAGCCTGTTTAGCACAGCAGGATCCACTACAAGCCTACGCACGTTTAGAGGATTACTACATTGGCCAACGGTATGAAACGATACCGACACCGCAGGAAGTGAGCGAGCAGGTAAAGGGCATAGTCCAAGGAATTCTTGGCGAGACGGGTGGTCGCGAGATAGTCAATCATCCCTTTATTCACAGTCACTTAATTGCCTGCCGCGCTAAACACATCAATCGTCTTAGCCATAAATTGCCATTAGCGACTGGGCTAGCGATGGCGGCTGCGGCCAACCTCATTAGCCGCAAAACCTTGGGCTGGCATTTCGAGCGGGTGGTGTTTAGCCAGCAAGTGGCAGCATCACCTTTTAAGCAACTTGACGATTTACCCAGCCAGCAGGCGAGGCTCACCGAGGCCAATATGGATGCTGTGATGTTGGCAACGGGATCTATTCCATTAGTGCTTGCGTCAGTCTCGCAGATTGATGGTGCGACTGCGGGGCAATATTATGATGGTGGCATCACCGACTATCACTTCGATTTGCCCTTATCCCATGCTACGGGATTGACCCTGTATCCACATTTTTATCCCCATATGAGCCCTGGATGGTTTGACAAGTCCTTAAGGTGGCGTCGTGCTCAAAGCAATTATCATAATGCCTTAATACTTGCACCTTCGGCGGAGTTTGTGGCGTCACTGCCCTTTGGTAAGGTACCCGACCGTGAAGACTTTAAACAGCTGGATACTGCGCAGCGGATGCAGTATTGGCGCCGTGCCGTTGCCCTAAGCGAGCGCCTCGCCGACGAATTTGCCGAAGTGTATGCAAAGGGCAATGTCGCCGCACACTTAGCGCCGCTGTAGGGGGAAAGGGGCAAACACGCCTAAATGCTTTTTTACCGTCAGCGACTTTAGGAAGGAAATTATTTCTCCTGCTACACTCTAAATTAATAAGGTGTGGCTGATTTTTGAGCACATTCTTGTATCAGTGGGCAGGAGGTTGCTATGCAAACACGAGAAATGGCGTTAATTATGCGCGATGCCTTGTTGCTGCCACAGGGAAGGATTGAGGTCCGCGTGGTCGAGCCGGGCCAATTGCGCATGGTCGCGGATGTGTTAAAAGGCAAATACAATTTGGCGTTTGCGGCGAGTAAGCCCAGTGGCAATCCGCCCTGTTATCCGACTGCGACACAGTGCGAGATTATCGATTTTAATCAGTTAGAAGATGATACCCTCAGCATCGTTTTAGAGGGGCGCCAAAGGGTTAGTATTCTCTCCGCAGCGCAAGCAAAAGATAAGCTGTGGATGTCCCGCACTTTGCCCTGTCAAAATTGGCAGGAAGAGCCGATACAAGGGGAGTTCGAACTGATCAGTGCTGCCCTTGAACAGTTTTATGAAGTAAATCCTGACTTACTGGAGTTGTATTCCCAAGTGCATTTAGAGGATGCGGCTTGGGTGAGCCAACGTTGGTTAGAAGTGCTGCCCATGTATAACCGCGATAAGCTGGTGTTGGTGAATCAGCCCGACTGCCATAAAACCATGGATTTTGTATTGCAACTTATCAAGTCCCATGTGGACTGAAAAACCACACCAAGGCTAAAATAGCGGCTCATTATCGCCGCTAGTTGTTTCTATGACTCAAACCGCCCGTGCCGCCCAACCTTCTTTTGTGGTTCTCCCTCTGGAAGTGTTTGATAAACCGACCGTATTTTCTTTTTTGATCGAGCATTATGCCCATATTGGCGAAGCGGTTTGGCGTCAGCGCATCCTCGATGGCAAAGTGCATTGGCAAGACGGCAGCTTGATTGGATTAGATACCGTCTATCGCCCGACGGCGAGGGCATATTACTACCGTGAAGTCCCAGTGGAAGCGAAAGTCCCCTTCGAGTCGCCGATTTTGTTTCAAGATGACAACCTTATCTTGGCCTACAAACCGCATTTTTTACCCGTCACCCCCAGCGGTGATTATGTGAATGAGTGCCTAGTGCACCGTTTACGCTTAAGCACTGGGATAGACACTATCGCCCCAGCCCACAGGCTAGACCGGGAAACCGCTGGCGTAATCCTGATGACGACTCGCCCAGAGACGCGGCATATTTATCACCAATTATTTATCGATGATGCGATCCGTAAAGATTATCAAGCGATTGCCAAACTCACTCCTGAACTTTTGGCACAATATGTCAGTGGCGAATTAACTTTGCCAAAGCATTGGACGGTCAAAAATCGCATGCAACGCAGCGAACCTAGTTTTACCATGAAAATAGTTGAAGGCATGGCAAATACTCACTCGGAGATAAGCTTGGTTGCGATAAAAGGCGAGTTTGGTTTATTTCATTTGAGCCCTATTACCGGTAAAACTCACCAATTGCGGGTGCATATGCAAAGTCTTGGTATGCCATTATTAAATGATCGCTTTTATCCGACATTATTACCTAAAGGGCCGGATGATTTTACCAAGCCACTACAACTCTTAGCGCAGCGATTACGTTTTGTCGATCCAATCAGTGGACGCACGCACGATATTCAATGTGATGGATTAACACTTTAGTCAGCGGAAAGCATTATTGCCACAATGAGAAAAGTGGGCTAGTGCAATATGATTGTGTGGTTTTCTCAGCGATGATAAGAATACAGACGGAATTACGCTCGCTAGCAGTAAGGAGTCTTGTATTGGTTGTTTGAGGGAAGTAATAGCATGACCAAATCTGCAATCATTTCAATTTTGCTCTGTCTCGCAGTGCTTTTAGGCGCCATGTATGTTGGTAACTGGACGAAACATCCTTATGTTCATGAGTTGACAACAGAGATCCGTAAAGCGAGTGCGGTCATCGAACCCAAAAAGCCAAGTGCAGAGATCATGCTGGAGGATGAGAGTAAAGCCGGATCGTCATCCTCACCAAAGGTCATTTGGGATCAGATGTTAGATAATACCTCGCTGCCAAAGCGCCCCGAGTCACAGCTATTTAATCAAAGCTTGCCCAAGCAAGAAGATAGCGTGATAACGCCAGCTAATTCGGCCGTGGTTGAAAAGCGTGTTGAACCGTTGCAATAAACTATTCCTGCCTCGGTGGCTCGAACTGAGTCTCGGTCATATCCCCATGTAAAACCGCAATTTTTGTTGGTTCACCATTTTCAGCTAACGCTAAAATCCCTATCCCACTGCGGTTGACTAAACGCTTGCTGCGCTCGCCATTAGGGCGCCGACCACGAAGCGACATTCGCTTACGTTTGGTGAATAGGTTTAACGGCGAGAAGTGGCCGTAAAGCCAACCATTGAGTTTGTCGAAAAGTGGCAGCAGTTTTTCGGGGAACTGGTTTTTAATCGCGCTACAGGTAATTTGGTAAATATTTGGGCTGCTACGGCGAAAGCGAATGCTGATGTCATAGGCAAAGGAGTAGTGCACATCCCCCGAGAGGATAACGAATTGCTCTGGGGTCTTGCGGTGCATAAAGATGCTTAGCAAAGCATTGGCTGCGCCCGGATGCGCCATCCAGTTTTCCGCATCGACCAGCAGCGAAGCGCCCATAAAAGTGGCGATGCGTTGCACTGCCTCAATCACTTTGACCCCAAACATCGGCGCGGGCGAGACGATAATGACCTTAGATTGACCAAGTAGCGCCTGTTGTAAATCCATTAAGGCTTCCCAATCCATTAGGCCTGAGGGTTTGGCGAGATTAGATTCACTGCGCCAGCGGCGGGTGCGGGTATCTAACACAACCAGCTTAGGCGAAGTGTCTAAGGTGTAATGCCATTGCTCGAATTTGAGTAATAGATCGATTAATTCATCTTGGGTTTCTGGCGCTGGGCGGGCGAAAAAACCATCTAACAACGGTCGAACCTCTGCATCAAACTGGCTCGGTGCGTTACCTAAACCTTGGAATAAGGTATAGGCAATCAAGGCATTACCAATAATTCGCTTCGAAAAGGCATGGCCGTAGGCCGCCTGCTCCCACTTGGCGGTGAGGTTCCAATCGTCGGTGATGTCATGGTCATCAAACATCATATACACGGGAATATGCGCCATCAGGCGCCTAACCTGAGTGAGTCCCGCTTTAAAGGCCAGTAAGTTTTGCCATTCTTTTTGCCACCGCAGCTTGTTGGCGGCAGAGAGACCGTCGACATCCTTGGGTAAATCAACCAACTCCCATAGTTCGGGCGACCAAGTGAGTAGGTATAGGGCGATCATTTCACTCAGGCTAACTAAATGGTTTTCTGCGATGGATGAGGTAAATATCGGATGGTTGACATACCAGCGCCAAAGCGCAGTTTTGGCGGGATATTCGGTACGTGGCAGCAGCGTTTTATGGCGTAAGTACAAGCTATCGGCTTGATAACGGATTGCCTCGCTTCCCGCAATAGTGGCGCCGTGAAAGGCTTCATGGTGCAGGCCGAGTTTTTCGATCACCTGACCAATGGCGCATAACATGGGGCCAGCCACATCATCCACATAAACTTGATCGCCACTGAGCATTAACAGGGCTGGGCGCTGCTGCGAATCCTTATCGATAAGTGTTGCTAGCTTAGTATCGGCGGCGACTAAGGCATCCTCGCTATGGTGGTGGGGGTTGCGGCATGAGCCATGCCATACCTGTTTGAGTTCGGTGCAAAAGTAAACCTGGGGTGAGTCGGCACCGCTATAGTGCAATCCATTGACACCATTGAAAATATCGCCAATCCCCTTAGCCGAAACGCGGTATGGAATAGCCGTTTCAGGCGTAAGCAGTGTAGGTCGCGACACACTAATCAAATACTGAAAGGCGTGCTTGCCGAGTGGGATGCAATGCACTTCTTCCTCTGTTAACCCATAGCTTTGCTCCCCTAAGGCCAGTTGTAATTCAGTCAATGGCTCGCGGCTCACAAACCAGAGGGTAAAGTGCGAGGCATCGCAGTGGCGCAGCATCGGGCCTGCGAGGATAAGGGGAAGTGCTTGAGTCAAATTCAGCCTTTTGTTGTTAATCAGGTCGAGTGGGATAAACCCAAATCAGCTTAAGTACGGGCAAATAAGAGTAAACAAGTGCGTTGAATATGAAAAGCTTTTAGAATTATCCGCCAAATGGGTGGCTAAGTATCGCGGGGCAATATGGCAAATATTATGGTGACGGGCGCAACCGGATTACTCGGCAGGGCGGTCGTTAAACAGTTAACTGCCGCAGGGCATCGGGTGATTGCCACCGGCTTTAGCCGCGCCGAGGCGAATATCCATCGGCTCGATTTAACCCAAGCTATTACAGTAGAAGCCTTTATTGCCCAAGAACGGCCAGAGGTTATCGTGCACTGCGCCGCAGAGCGTCGCCCCGATGTGTCCGAGCGCTCGCCTGAGCAGGCTTTGACGCTTAATCTTAGCGCCAGCCAAACCCTCGCAAAGGCCGCTAAACAGCATGGAGCTTGGCTGCTGTATATCTCAACCGACTATGTGTTTGATGGCACAACGCCGCCCTATGCCGAAGATGCCGCGCCCAATCCGGTTAACTTTTATGGTGAGTCTAAATTACAGGGCGAAACCTGTGTGCTGAATACCGACAGCCGTTTTGCGGTATTACGTTTACCGATCCTCTACGGCGAAGTGACTCAACTGAGCGAATCTGCGGTATTAGTGTTAATCAATCAATTGTTAGATAGCAGGCCGCAGCGGGTCGATGCTTGGGCCATTCGCTCGCCCACCTCGACGGCGGATATTGCTGGCGCCATCGCTAAGTTGCTCAAGCGGCAATTACATATTGCCGATGTATCAGGGATTTATCATTTTAGTGCGCCGCAAACCATGACTAAGTACCAAATGCTACTGAGCTTAGGTGAGTTATTGGCGATTGACACCGCGCATTTAATCCCTGAACTCACACCGATGGATAGCGCTAAAAGGCCGCAGAACTGCACCTTAAGTTGCGGGCGTTTAGCGGCGCTGGGCATTTATTCTGAGTTGGAATTTAGCGCAGGGCTTAATCAGGCACTCGCTCAATCCAGTGCAGCACTTGCGGCTGTTGGCCTTAAGCTTAAGGAATAATGATGGTTAAAATTTTAGGAGCGAATCTGCAAGCTGCCGACCAAGTGGCGCTGCTGCGCACCTTAGGTTTATTGCTGCAAATTGGTTTGACGTTGTTTGCCGCCGATACCTTTGGCCTGAGTTTGCAAATGGAGCCGCTCATGCACGTGTTTGTGCTGGAGGTGTTCTATCTTTCGCTCACATTAGCATTACGTAAACCCTTGTTTGCTAAAGAGCGTGGTCTGTTTATCGCCCTAAGTCTGGATACGTTGTTTTGGATTTCTTGGCTGTATTTTTCGGGCGGTGCGACCAATGCGTTTATTTCGCTATTATTGTTACCTATTGCTTTGGCCGCGGTCACATTGCCCATTTGGGCGCCTTGGAGCCTGACCGCGATATCAACCCTCGCCTATAGCGTGATGATTTTTACCGTGCCAGAGTCGCAGATGCAGCACCATGGCATGGATATGAGTTCCCACTATTTAGGCATGTGGTTTAACTTTGTGATTTCAGCCTTAGTGCTGACCACCAGTGTGGCACTCATAGCCAAACGCATGCGCCGTCAGGATGCGCAGCTTGCCTATATGCGCGAAGGACAACTGCGGCAGGAGCAGTTAGTGGCGCTCGGCACTGTATCGGCGCAAATGGCCCATCAATTAGCGACGCCACTCTCAACACTGCATTTATTGCTCGATGAATTAAGGGAAGAAACCCCCGAACCCTCAATAACCTTAGTTGAAATGGAAACTGCACTAGGGCGTTGTGAGCACACCTTGGCGGAGCTGCGATTGGCGACCGAGTCGATTCGTGACCGTCGTCAGCGGCCTCAAAATCTCACTGAGCTGGTGGCTGGATTAAAGCAGAAAACCCAGTTATTGATGCCGCAAACAGAACTCAATTGGTTGATAACCTGTGAGCCTAAGCTGCTAGAAGAAAAGCAGATCTTAACCGATATGAGCTTAACCCCCGCGATTATGGCCTTGATTGAAAACGCCGCCCGCGCCAGTGTCGAAACCATAGGTACTTCGCAGGTGGATATTAGCGTCGATTGTTCGCCAAGCGAGGGGCAGGCTTATTTGCAGATCCGTGATTATGGCGCGGGTATCGCCCCTTCATTATTGCCACAATTAGGCACCTTATTAATCGAAAGCCCTAAAGGCTTAGGCGTAGCCTTGTTACTGAGCCATGCTAGCTTGGAGCGTTTAGGCGCGGAGCTTATTCTGGCAAATCATCCCCAAGGCGGCACAGTGGCGCAAATTCGTTTTACACTCTTGGCGCCTAAAGTACCAACTGGAGAAACAGTATGAAACGGCTATTGATTATTGAAGATGATCAAGCGCTTGCAGGTATTTTAGCGCGGCGTTTGACTCGCCATGGGTTTGAATGTCGTTTAAGTCACGATGCCAGTAGTGCCCTGCTGGTGGCGCGTGAGTGTTGCCCAACCCATATCCTGCTGGATATGAAATTGGCCGAGGCCAACGGCCTGAGTTTAATTGTGCCGCTGCGTAATTTGTTACCCAAAGTGGTGATGGTGCTACTGACGGGCTACGCCAGCATTGCCACCGCGGTGGAGGCGATTCGTCTTGGCGCGGATAACTATCTGGCTAAACCCGTCGATACCCAAACCCTGCTAGCTGCCTTTGAGCTTGATGCTTACCCTAATACCTTGCAAGAAGATGATGTTGACGACTCACCGCTTAATCCTAAACGGCTGGAGTGGGAACATATTCAGCAGGTGCTCAATGCTAATCAGGGCAATGTGTCGGCTACCGCTCGGCAACTGGGTATGCACCGCCGTACCTTGCAGCGTAAGTTATTAAAGAAACCGGTGAGTGAAACGGGCCGCTAAAGTAAACGAGTATTCGCTCAAGGAAGGAGGCGTGGAATGCGTGAGTATGATGGTGTTGAGGTGCGTTATCGCAGGCCCGATGCTGATTTAGCTAAAAGCTTACAAGTGGTTGAAAATCTATTGGGCTTTGCCCCGGAGCCGCAGCAGTTAGACTTTGATTTATCCTTTTGGGCGGGCGGTGCTGGGGTGCTTGATAAACTGGCGATCTCCTGCAATATCACGCCCGAGCAGTGGCAAACTCTCAAGCAAAAGCTGGACTTATATTCCCCCGAAGAGATGGTTGCGAGGGATGATTGCCGCGAAGACTTTATCTGGTTAGTTGCCGACGATGAGGAGTGCTGTGATATTTTGGCGACTTCAGCGCAGTTTATTAACGACAATAAAGCTGCCTTCCAAGAAACTTGCCTTGAATCCCATGCCATTTATTTCAGCTATATGAGCGATGTGAACGGCTGGACCGCCGTATGGGAGCAGGGCGGCCGCATCAATTATGCCTACTTTTGTCAGGGTTAAGAGGTGCCAAGGTTTATCTGTATCAGTGCTAAACGCTTGTGTCGCTACCAAGGCAGTTCTACCCCATCGTAGGCCAAAAATTGTCCTGTTTGAGTTGGGGTGGCATTGGTAATAATGCCCACTAAACACTGGGCTACGTACTCTGGTGTAAACAATTTATCTTTGGGCACACTCTGCTGAAAAGGTTTGGATAATGGCGTATCCGTAGTGCCGGGATGCAGTGCTAGTACCACGCAGTGTTTCATGCTTCTCTGCCATTCAATCGATAAGGTTTTAAGGAACATATTCAGCGCCGCTTTCGAGGCGCGATAGCTGTACCAACCCCCTAATCTGTTATCGCTAATGCTGCCGACTTTGGCCGACACTACAGCAAACCTTGCCGACACACTGCGTTTTAACGTGGGTTCAAAGTGCTTTGCCAGCATCATACTCGGCAGCGTATTGAGCTGGATATTGTGCAGGAAAAAATCCCCATCGAGTGCCTGCAGGCTTTTTTCTGGCCCCTTATCCTTTGTGTGCAGCATCCCAATACAGTTGATTAGCCAATCTAATTGGGGAATATTTTGACTCAGTTGCTTAATTTCCTCCTCAAGGGTGATATCCAGCGGATGCCAAATCACGCCATCGTCTCGCCCTGTATCGGGCCTATGATGTTTATAGGTCGTATGGATAGTGGCCTCGGGATAGAGTTCGCGAAGCTTATTCACCATGGCATGACCTATGCCACCGCTACCGCCTAACACTAAAATATTCATAGCGTTTCTCCCATGCGAAGAGCCTCTATAGCCGCTCAAGTTGCGCGAGATGTTGTTCGGCCGTTGCCAGAATGGCCTGCCTTGCTGCCTCATCGGTTTTATCCCAAGTGCGGTACAGCATGGCGATGCGTGGATTATGGGAGAGTTGTGCGCGGTGCTTATCCATAAAGCGCCAATATAGGCTGTTTAACGGGCAGGCGAGTGCGCCACTACGTTCTTTTATCTTGTAATGACAACTGCCGCAGTAATCACTCATTTTATTGATATAACTGCCGCTCGCAGCATAGGGTTTAGTGCCAACGATGCCGCCATCGGCGAATAGCGCCATGCCGCGAGTGTTGGGCATTTCGACCCATTCAATCGCATCCACATACACGCCTAAGTACCACTTATCCACCTCATCGGGGGCTATTTCGGTCAATAAACAAAAGTTACCAATCACCATTAAGCGTTGAATATGATGGGCATAGGCATAATCGAGTGACTGAGATAAAGCATGGTGCAGGCAATTCATTCGAGTCTTGCCATGCCAAAAATAGTCGGGCAGCTTGCGTGTGGCCTCGAGGGCATTAATGCTGGCGTACTGCGGCATATTTGCCCAATAGATACCGCGCACATATTCACGCCAGCCGAGGATTTGCCGAACAAAGCCTTCGACCTGAGCTATCTCAATAAAAGGGTTGGCATGATAGTGCTCAATCACCGCATTGATCACTTCTAATGGGCTGATAAGTTTGGCATTTAGGCTAAAGGATAACCTACTGTGATACAGGCTCCACTGTGCTGGATGTTGCTGGGTCATCGCATCTTGAAAGCGGCCAAAGGCGGGCAGGCAGTATTCACAAAAATACTGAAGTAATTCGAGGCTTTGTGCGCGGTTTATCGGCCAGAGTAAATGCGTATCCGCCTTGCCCATAGTATTAATCCCATGGCGTTGAAGACGCTCGAGAATGTCTTGCACATTGTGGCCAAACATCAAGGGGGTAGGTAAAGATTTAATATCTTGGGATTTAAGCTTTTGCCTGTTGTTGGCATCAAAGTTCCATTGTCCGCAAACGGGCTTGCCATCCGTCATTAAGATATTGAATCTTTTGCGCATTCGCCGATAAAAATGCTCCATCAGTCTATGCTGTCCTTGGGGGAATTCCCTATCAATTTCGTCAAAGGGCAATAAAAAGTGCTCGGTATCGACGCAATTCACCACGGCATTGGTCAACTTCAGCTGGCTTAATTGCACAAGGAGTCGATATTCGTCAGGCCGTTGATATTCAAACTTAATCGCCCCCGTTTCGGCGACAAAATACTCTAGTAATGCGTTGAGGTCGGCAAAGTCTTGGGTATCGTCGAGGGTGAGGTAACGCACTTGATGCCCCGCCGCGCCAAGCTCGCTGGCAAACTGCGCCATGGCACTAAAGAACGCACAAATTTTTTGCACATGGTGCGTCACATAGGTATTTTCTTGATGCAATTCTGCGATTAAATACAGCACCTTGGGATCGATTTGCTGATACCAAGTATGTTGGGCGTTAAGCTGATCGCCTAAAATCAGCCTAACCGTATGGAAGTGTTGTAATTGCTGCTGTGATTGCTGCCGTAATTGCATTAGGTGGACTCTGGTGAATGATTGTCGCAGTTACATCTTTCGCGATGGGATATTGCTGAACATTACGGATTGCAGCACTGTGAGGATCACAAGGCGGGGGATTTGTCGGGATTCCGACAATAAGGTTTATTTGTAAACTTCGTTTAGTTGCGCTTAAAAGGATTTTAAAATCAAAGTCAACGTCAACGTCGTGGGGCTTCACCCCCCTGATTTTTTATAAAGAGTCGACCAAGGAGAGCTGCTCGTCCTATCCTCCTTGCCTATTGTTTTCACATCAGCCAAGACGCCCCTAACGGAGTTGAAAGCCCCTTGGGCATTAAGCGTTCTTATGCTACCGCGTCAGACGCTCGTCCCTGATTCGACTGACGCTATCTCGGCATCTGATAGGCAGGATGCCTGAATGTCGTGAAGTGCATGGATGCACGAGAACGACCATGCCTCGCTCACGCAACGCCCGCAAATGCCCGGCGGCAACTCCGAGGGGAGGTGAACTTCTGTGGGTTCGGTGTTGGCTGTTTATCTCAAAAGAGTTTTGTGCGTCCCATTTTTCGATACGTTAAATAGTCCTTATGGTCTTTTGGACTTAAAGCTGGTAAGTTATTTTTAATACAAATAGTTAACAGTGGAATTTTTAAGGGATAAATGTTCTATAGTGCGCGTGCTTATAAAATGCTGGGTTTTTAAATGATAAAAATGGAGAGGGTATGAATAAGAAAGCAGGAACGGCTGTTGCGGTTGGTTTTGTATTGTTGTTATCAGCATCTTCAAGTTTCGCTGCACAACAAGTAACGAAGTCGGCCGGTGGAACCATAAAGACTGAGCTAGGGTATGGAATTGTATTGAATAAGGAATCATCACTAACTCGTGAGTGGATAACGATTCATGATGATTCTTTGCCTGTTGATATAGTTGGAACCACTGGTGTAAGTACCTCATATCAAGATAGGAACTATCAATACGTTGCAGAATATTCTATTAAGACGAAAGAAGATATTTCAGCTATCGAGATTAGGTTTTTGATTTTTGACATTTGGGGTAACCATGTCACAAATCTTTCAGCGACAGATATTGAAGACACTAAGGCTGAAGTGACAAAGACGACAAGCTCAAAGTGGAACGAATATTCAGAAAATCGAGTTTCTGAATACTACGCTTCCATCGCTTATATTTCACAGGTTAGAACAGCCGATGGCCGAGTGATAAAAGCGAACCCAGAAACAGTATTAATAGAAGCAAGAAAGTTTTCTGAAAAATTTTCAAAAAGTGATCTTGAGCCAAAACCAGAAAAAGAAAAGTAATTACCGACCGATATACTCAAGTTCTGGCTGAGTAAATAACAATATTTTAAATATGGGAATGTAATTTTATTTATCTTAAATATTAAAGATAAATGGTTTAAGCTAAATAGCTGTTCCAAATAGTAGATCAAAGGAAGGGAACTCAGTCCTGTTTGAGCGATCTGATCTATCGCCAAACAAACCCACCACTCGCCGAGGACTGAGAATGGCCATCTTACCACCACTTTGTCGCGCAGAGCGCAAACAACTACAGAAATTGATCCATAAAACCAAGGATAAACACTTCGCTCGACGTCTTATCGCTATGCTGATGCTGCATCAAGGGCTGTCGATTACTGACGTTCATCATGCTACTGGTGCAGCACGCTCCAGTATTG
>NZ_LGYY01000044.1:0-33374 GCF_001308045.1 Shewanella sp. Sh95 | reverse complement strand
TAGGATATTGGCTTCGCGCATCTTGTTGTCCAAGTGTAGTTTTTAGCGAAACCATTTGATCATGCAACAAGATGCGCTTCCACCCTAATTTGATGATTTATTTGTAAATCATCAGGGGATTCTTCAGCGTTATATCTTAAAAAACCGGAACGTATCGAAGCGTTGCTGATGGTGATGACCTGTAGCCTGATGATTTATGCGGCGCTGGAGCACCGGATCCGGCAGGGCTTAGTAGAGCAGAACCGGAGTGTGGCGGACATGAAAAAGAAACCCACGCAAAAACCGACTGCGCGGTGGATTTTTTTACGCTTTGGCGGGGTGCACGAGTACCAGTTGGGAGAGGCGCCACCTCAAGTCACAGGACTCACAGTGGACCAGCAGATCATTCTCGACGTGTTAGGCGAACGGTATCGGCAAATTTATTCCTAAATCAGGTGCGGAAAGTCGGATGACTGACTATCAGGTTGCAGATAATAATTTAGGATTTGATAGTCTGTTAAGTCGTGTTCAATTAAACTGATGTTAGTCATTTCTCCTTCAAAAGATAATGCGTTATTGGACATAGCCTTTAATACATGGTTATCTGTTAAAGGGATAATTTGCTGTTGAACTTCGATTTCATCGCCATCGATATAACATTTTAGCTTATGATATTGGTAGCTGATGGATAACAAATGCCAATAATCATCATTTAAGCCACCTGACATCGAAGTCATCTCAATCGATAATAATCGACTATTAACAACCGATTCAATATTGCCAAGTACATTTATCTTCACAATAAAGCCCGTATGATTAAACTCACAACAATATTGAAATACTAGCCCTCCATGTTGGTTTTTTATCCAAGCTTGCCAAGTGAAAATATCGAGTGTTTTCGTGCCTAATAAAACGACTTTAGCCGTATTTTCTGATGTTTCTTGAGCGAGGTCTTGAACTAAGTTATTCGAGCTAAAACAGATATTTTTTGAGGTTTTCATGGGTGACATCCTTGTGGTTATGTCATGCATAAACCTTTGGTTTTATTTCAGACAAATATCATCACAGTGAGGTATTAATTCTATCGCGACCATCGGCCTTGGCGCGGTAAAGCGCGGTATCGGCGGCGCATACCATGGCGAGTGAGGTACGGAACTGGCCATTGACTTCACTGGCAATCCCTTGGCTGGCACTTACCGATACATAATCCCTGAGCCCTTGGTCAGTAAAACGAATATTATTAATCCCTTGCTGAATTTTTTGCGCTATGGTCAGCGCCATTTTGGCATTGTGATTAGGTAGGATCAGCGCAAACTCTTCGCCGCCGTAACGGGCCGCAAGACCGATTTCGATAGGCACAATAGTGGCGATCACTTTGGCAATTTTTCTAAGGCATTCATCACCTTGGATATGACCAAACTGATCATTAAACACCTTAAAATAATCCACATCGATAATGACTACGCTGATAGGACGCAGTTTGGCGGTGCATTCTTCCCAGTGTTGTTGCAGCATTTCATCAAAATAGCGACGGTTCGCCAGTTGGGTGAGGGAGTCGGTCGCGGCGAGCTTACGTAGTTTTTGGTTTTCCGCCTTATGCTGAGTTAAATCGTGCATCACCATCACAAATACGGGGTCATGGCTGGGAATAAAAGAGATGGATAATTCAACATCTTTGGCCTTGCCTGAGGCACAGATCAGCGTGGTTTCCTGCGCTGGGTGCTGCACGGGTTGACCACAGTTGGTGCCTAATTGCACATCGTGGCTCAGGAGATTGTCATAGCGCGCTTGATGATGTTCAGTCAAAAAATTGCGCCAGTCTTGGCCCTTTAAAGTCGCCTGCGGGCAATCGAGCAGCTCAGCACTGCGCTGATTGCACGAACGGATAAAGCCATTGGCATTCACTAAGATCACGGCTTCGGTTAAATGTTGAATAAAGAGCTCAATTGTCTCGAGGGAAGAATGCTCGAAAAAGTTCAGCGGTAGCTCGGCACTCTTTGCAGGTTGAGTTGCGGGCAATGCAGCATCATCGACAATAGATAAGGCGGGTTGTTGGCGTGCCAGTTTCGGTGAGTTTGTCATTGTTATCTTTCTCCGTGAACTTTAATCATCTGCGCTAGGCGCTTTTCTGAGGATGACTTTATTCTGGCGGAAGAAAAGATACCTTCTGCTTACCTTCTGGTGTAATTGTTTGATTTTAAATGTTTTAAATTTTGCCTTCTGAGTCGTTTTGTCTGCAATTAGGATCATGGTTAGCTAGGCGCTTGTTTACATCTCGCAAAATTGGGACTAAATAGCCCCCAATCTTAAGCATTAAGACTGAGTCGAATATTTGTTGTTGGGGCAATTTAACGCAGTGTAAGTCCATTAATTTGCTCGGGATGTAGTGCTTGGCTATGGGATTTTCCTCGGCACCATTTGCCACCTTGCTTGTGTTTAAATGCACACATTGCATCCCATCGACCGCTTACACCACTGTACTGGCGACGAAATTCCTTGGCTGAAAGTAACCAGGCATCGGATGCAATCCCTAACTCATTAAGCAACTTAGGTCGTAGGTTATCGATAAAGCCTTTTTTATCATGGCGGATGGCGCGGCCAGTCCAATCGATAAGCTCAAGATAATCGGCAAAATGAAAGGGGATGCCCGTTTGCTGATGGATATTCGTTGCACCCTCAAATTTTGCAAGGGATTTGTGTGGTAATGGTTGAGTGTTATCTACAGAGGGTTGGGTTATCAGTGGTGTGACGCTGTTAGGGGAAAGTGCATTTAGACGTTCTTGAATCGATGTAAAATCAGAGGATTGCAAAGAATCGGCAATCCCTGCTCGAATGGGGTTTAAATCTACGTACATCATACACGCCAGTAAAGCTTGCTCATCTAGTAACGCTTGGGATTTGAAACGACCTTCCCAAAAGGCGCCTTTACACTCATCTTCTCGATTGGCTTTACGGGCGATCTCTTCATTTAAGCATCGCATAAACCAAGAGATACTACTTAATCGCTCTTGCCACTCGGCAATTAAGGCATCGAGTAACATGCGTTCGCCGTCGATTAATGCATCACCATTCATATACTTAGTGGCAATGGCATGGCCTTTAGTGATTTGGCACCAGCGGCTGATAATATCTTTTTGCGTTAACGATTTGGCCTTCTCGACATCAATTTTAAGCACTAAATGGTAATGGTTGTTCATCACTGCATAGGCGCAAATGTCGATACAAAAGATGGTGGATAATGCTTTGATTTTATAGACAATCCAGCCACGTCTATGCTCATAACTGCGGCCAGTGAGTTTATCCTCACCGCACAGAAAAGCCCTTCTGACACAGCGATTAATCACATGATAGAAGGGTGTTGTATTGGCATCGATAAGCATTCTTCTGGCCGAGGTCATTATCCGCTCCAAACAGACAAGGTGAAGATAATTTAAAGACTAGTAGAAGAGGGGACAAAGCACAAAAAGACATGGCTGTCCCCGCTTTTAAGGCTGTAGACCTCAGTTTTTAGGATGATTGATAACTTGCGGATCTGGGCTTAACACAAGTAAGGTATTTGTTGTATTACTCAACACAAATTGGAATTTAGTGGTGCCTGGGGTTCTATCTAGGTCAACAAGTTGCACTAACATACCATCGCTGCTGATGGTGACTGCATCAACAATTTCATCAAACGGGGTCACAAAACCTACACCGACAAATTTTAGCCCTTTACCGGTTTGGTCATTGAGCAGGTAAGTTACAGTACCCGCTTGAGTAATGGTCACATCACCTGGGCACTGCTGCCCGTTTGCATCGGTATAGATAAATACAGGTTCTCCATTTTCTAGGGTGACATTCACTTTAATAAATTGTGCAAAGCCTTGTGGTGCCGTCATGTTTATTTTCCTTCTGTGGTTAGAATCGAATATTTTTAATATCTTTTTTTTCTAAAAAAAGAATAAGTTCTTTATGTGTATCAAGTTCCCCTAAACAATCTAGCGATTTTGCATAGGAAATCATAAATATTGGGTCTTTGTTTTTTTCAGTAAAAGGCTTTATTTGTTGTTTTACCTTTTTACATAACTCGATGCTGTAAGGTGATTGGCCAAGTTTTTTATAGATGCTAGCTTGTAGTAACTCACTTATAGCAAGGTTTGCTATGTAGGTGATTTCTTGATTAAAATCGTTTACTAATTCTCTATATGATTCGGTTGCTAATTTTGCATGTCGCAAACTCTCATTTAAGTTCCCAATATTTAGCATGAGTTTTGCTTCGGATAAGAAGATTTTTGCAGAGATATCTTTGTATGTTGAGGACTTGACCAATAAAGATTTGTCATCAAAATTGATGTTAGTTGATTTTTCAATTTCCAAATATTGGCTTTTGCTTGTGCTTAATTCAAGAAGTTGTGAATAAGAATAATATTTTAATCTTTTCCAACGCTCATTTTCAGGGTCTTGTTTAAATGCAAACTCAATAGTAGCAAGTCCCAAAGAGGCTTTATTCAACGCTTCTGTTAGGCGACCTTGATAACTTAAAAGTGTGGCGATGTTTTGATAACTTCCTGTGAGCCTATCGAGCAAATAAGGTTGTTTTTCAAGATTTTTGGTTGCCAAGGTTTTTTGTATTTCCTCATGGATTTGGATAGCCGTATTTATATCTCCTTGTGATACAGCTGCGCTGGCTAACCAAGAACGAGTATCGGCCACATCGGCAATCAGTTGGCTATCTTCGGGGGCTTTGGCCAGTGCCAATAGCTTTAATCGTAATGACTCCTCAAAATCTTGCTGCGCGTTAGCAAATTCCTGTTGGTTTATGGAAACAGAACCCAGCGAGTTATGGGCATAGGACAGCTCCATCAGCGCATCTTTATCCTCTGGCGCTAGGGCATACATGGTTTGGCTATAGGCTAAGTACTGCTCGAAGAACGGGCGCGATGCGGCCCAATCACTCACATCATATTTAAGCTGTCCCAACCAAAAGGCATTGGCACCTAAGGTTTTTAGTAGGGCTAAGTTGTCTGGCTGCAATTCGAGCAGCGGCAGCATTTTTTCCTGCGCGGCGAGTAGGGCGCTGCGGGCTTCATCGATTTTATTGCGTGAATAGGCGACTTCGCCCATGGCCTCTAAGGTCTGCCCATGTTGGAAGCGGGCATCGAAGCTTAAGTACTTCTCATCGTCTTGGCTGGAGAAATCCGTGAAATATTCCAATGCCTTATTACTGATGCCATCGAGTAAGTCCATCCGGCCGATGCCGCGCATCTTATCGGCGAAGTCACCCACCATAAACCCGAGTAGATCTTCGGCGGCGAGGCGTTTTTGCTGGGCCAGCTTTTCGGCTTCGATACTGCGAACACTCATAATGACCGAGGTTAAGGTGAGTACGCACAGCAGGGCGACTGTGATGCGTCTCGTCCAGCGCAGCATAGTGGCGCGTTTGCTGGAGGCGGCAATAAAGTCGGTTTCCCGCTCGTCTAAGTCAAATAAGGGATTTTGCCTAAGGCTTTGGGCCTCTTTTAAGGGTTTACCCTCGGCCAGCAAATAGGCGCTGTGTTTGGCTTCGCTTAGCCAGCGCTGGGATAAATGCTGTAGTCGGCTCTTAATACTGAGGCTGTCGTTATGTTCGCTGATCCACGCCGTCGCCCTTGGCCAGCGGCGCAGCAGGGCTTCGTGGGCGATGCTAAAACAGGGTTCACCATTTTGCAGATGGGACACAAATAAGCGGCTATCGACCATGGCTTGCACTAGGGCGGTTTCGGCCGCGCTTTGCAACTGCGACCAGCGGGCGGTGCGGCTGGTGATGGATTTTTCATCCTCACGCAGGGTGACTAACAGGGACAAAATCCGCGGCAGACTGGCTTTTTCGGCCTCAGTTAAATGGGAGATGGCCTGCTCGGCATTTTTACCGATAGCGCCTTCGATGCCGCCCAAGGTGCGATACACAGAGACCAATAGTTTGTCATCGTCACTGCGTTGTAAATACAGCGCCTGTAAGGTGTATTGCAGCATGGGCAGCGCATCTGGATTGCTGGCGGCATCGCTACAGAGCATTTCATCGAGCGGCATGGCGGTGTCGCTGTCAATGTCCCAAGTTAAATTGGCGGCAATCGCCGGCAGGCGGATCATTTGCAACAGCTCGGTGCGCGTGGGCGGCGCTAAGTCGAAATGGGCACCGCGGGCTTTGCCCGCCATCAGGCTGGGGTAATTGACCAGCAACGGATAAAAATCGTTGCGACAGGCACTTAGAATCAACACCGCATGGGAAGTGGCAAGACGCTCTAACAACTCGATAAAGGCACTGCGCTCGGCGTCGCTAAACAGCGGCGATGATAATAGCACCTCTAATCGATCGATAAATAAGCTAAAGCGTGGCGTCGCATAAGCATGATTTTTAAGGCTTTGTTTGCATATCTCGACAATGCTCTGCGGATCTTGCTCAAGCTTGGCTGCAAGCGTATCTGCGCTCATGCCCTCAAATACTGGGGTGTCGTTTAGTTCCCAGTCGAGCATGGCGCTAGCCAAATCGGTGAGCAGTTGTCCCTTGCTGACATCGGCAAAATCGAGGCTGCTATAGGCCACAACCCCAACGCCATTAAAGCCATTGGCGGCCATGAGGTTAGGCAATACGCCGGCATTAATTAAGGAGGATTTACCGCTACCACTGGGGCCTAAAATTAAGCAGAAGGCGCGGCCAAAATGGATTTGCTGGCTAATGCGATTCAGCAACGTGCTAATTTGTTCGCTACGGCCGAAGAACACGTCGGCATAGTTGGCGCTGTAGGCTTGCAGGCCTGGAAACGGCGAACCACCTTGCCAAGTTTGTGGCGTGGCGCTGGCCTCGTGGCCGACGGGAAAGCGCACCTCGGCTAAGGTGCGATAACCACGTTTGCGAATGGTCTCAATGTAACGGGATTCGGTGGCACTATCGCCTAAGGCGCGACGTAACTGGTTGATAATCTTATGCAGTGGATTGTCGCCCGTGTCGACCCCAGGCCAGCAATGGCTGACAATTTCGTCACTGCTGACCACTTCACCGGCGTTTTGGCAGAGAAATAACAACACATCCATTGCCTTAGGTTCAAGTTGTTTAACTTGTTTACCAAGGAGTAGGCTGTTGGCGCTGGGATTGACTTGCCATTCACCAAAAAAAAATGTGCTGTCACTCATAGGATTTCCATTGCTTGAGCATCGACTAAGGCGGAGGAATCGCGGTGCCGTTAGCCATTGTTATTTTTATATTCCATTTGCATATGTTGCTATGGGGTTTTGCGTCAAAACATTGGCATTATGCCTAGACTCCTTGTTATTTAAAAGAAGTAAGCTTTTATAATCAATGTAAATTTTATCTTGAAATTGTGACAGCATGTTGTGCTGATACCCATGTGTTGTCACAGGGTTGGGGGATTGCGCGATAATTGCACTTTCGCTTGGGTAAACGCTTGGCTTGGCAGCACAAACTCGGATGACGGGTAAAAAAAGAGTGCCCAAGGTGGGCACTCAAAGCGGTTGGGAAGGGAGAAATAGGTTAGGCTAAATTGAGTTAGCGCGTAAGCACCAGTGCGTTGGCCTGAAAACTTAACCGTGCCATTTGCCCTTGGTCTTGCAGCTCTAGCTCGTTGAGTTCAAAGGGCGGTTGTAGACCGGAGGCTTGGATAAGTTTGGGGTCAAACATCAGCTTGAGTTTGGGGGATTCGGGCGTTAACCAAGTCGCCGCTTGGGTGCGCATGATCGCGACCTTTTGGCCCTCGGCATTGGTGCCCGTGAGCACGCCACTCAAACCAAAGCGTCCCGCCTCGGCGACAGTTAGCTCAAAGTTGACTTGATTTGGCACGCCTTTATCCCAGATGGTCAATACTTCTGGTTTGATGCTGGCGGAATTGACATAGGACTTAAAGGCGGTTTTCACCGTGCGCAGCACTGGGCGGCCATCGACTTGAGTCTGGACTGTAACTTCGATTTCACTCAGCCCCGCATTGCTGCTGGCGAGGGGCAAGTCTGCGGGCACTAAAGCCTGCCATTCATCCCCCTGTTTCACCATGGCCAGCGCTTGCTCTGTACCATCGGCTTGTTTGAGTTTGGCCTTAGGCGCAAATTGATTATCGCTTTGGCTTAAGGCGAGTTTTACCCCAACCGTTTGGGCATCGGCCGCAATTGCGCTGGGCGCCTTGATGCTTAGTTGATAGGGCGAGCCTTTTTCCTTCACGTTGACCAAATAGTTCGCCTTAGCGACCAAGGGCTGGCTGACTTGTAGGCGATATTCTCCGGCCGTGGCTTTTTCAGACATTTGCAGGGCGCTGGAGTCATCGGCTAAGCCTGCGCTTGCTAGGGCGTCGGCGCTCACCAGCGATTTAACCAAGGATTCCGTGGCTTGCGGACTGGCGTTTTTCCCCTGCGGCGTTTGGCCTATCCGCTGAATTTGCACCCGCTCGGGGGCAACGGCATCGGCATGCATTAAGGCGCCTGTGCTGACATCGCCACGGGGCGCAATCCGCACTAAGCTGCCCGCTTGGCTTAAGTTGAGCTGCACGCCAGCATTTAGCTCGGCGCCGGTGACATTTAGCCAATACTCATCACTTTGGCTTGCCTGCTCAAGCACGGGTTGACTGGCTTGGTATTCACCATAGAGCGGAGTGATAAAGCTGACGTAATCGGTACTGGTATTAATTGGCGCGAGAGTTGGCGAGGCGATATTAGTATCGACAAGGTCGCTCTGCGTCGGCGCGGCTAAGGTTAAGCCCTTGGCATACATTGGGCTGGCTTCTTTTTGTGGCTCAGGCGTGGGTGAATCATCCTGACAGGCACCGAGCAGGCTAGCAAAGATGACCAAGCTGACCGCTTTGCTTAAGGTGCGGAGTGTAAAAGGTGGCATAGTGAGCTCCTTAAATATGATTGCGGATCAGCGTGTCTAAGTTAAAGCAGGCACGGCGACTCTGCTGATGGCTTAACGGTTCTTGGCCTCGGGTCTTTTGTTTATCGGTGAACCAGACTGTGCCTGCGGCTTTTTGGGAGCTGCAATTTAAGAAGCCGTCGGAGCAGCTATCGAGCCAGTTTTGGGTGGTTTCGAGGGCGACCTGATATTGATAGCCAGCGCAGTAGCTGTCGCTGTCCCAAATGGCGGAATCCACATCCGAGCCGACAACCACCTCGAAGGGCTTACCTAAACTCGGGCGACCCGAGGTGCCATAGAGCCAAGTGTTGTTGTAGTTTGCCATCCAGCCGACTTGCTGCTGTTTGACTGCATTGCTGCCATAGCCTAAGAGCCAACCTAGAGTCGTTTCGAACACATTGCCTTGATTGACTGCATCGGCCAGCGGCGTGCCGCCACTCGATGGCGCGAGGGCGATGACTCTGGAGGTGGCTTTGATCACCGCAGGATAACGGCTGTCCCAGGTGGGGTTTGATAAAATCCAGCGCACCACATTACCGCCATTAGAGTGGGTGAGCAGGATTAAATCATCAATATTCTTCGCTTGAATAAAGCTATTGAGCTGAGTGGCGAGGCAACCCGCGGCGGCTTCTTCCCACATATATTGGTCGAAGTCACAGTTGATGACAGTGTAATTATTGGGGACGGGTATCCCTTGGCGCACTGAGTTAACAAATTCCGAAGTCCAATAGTCGGCTAACGCATTGGTTTGTTTTCCGGTTCCGTGAACAAAGGCGATACCTGTTGCGGCAAAAACCGCGGGACTGACAGCTAACAGACCCAAGAGCATTAAGGTGTTTTTTATCTTCATGGGTGTTTCTCATCTCTAGTGATTGAGCGCGGCCTTACAGTGCATTGCAATCGTGAACATTAATCAGGTGTCTGTGTCGATTGACATCGCTGCACTCTGGTGCAAGGCAATCTTAGGCTGGTTTTAAGGAATGCTGCGCAGTAAAACCACTGGGAGTAAAAGTTCACAAGCTGAGTGACCTTGCTATGGTGGACAGGGTAGACTCTTACTCTGGCTTATTAACCTAGTCGCAACATTTGGGGCTGGCAAGCAAAAATTCGCTATACAATTTAATGACATAGCGACAATCTTTTGACTTTGTTTTAATATGACCTAACCGACAGCTAATTGCTTGATCAGTAAACGCTAATAAAACGTATAGCGTATTTAGCCGTTTGAATTGGCTGGGATGGCTCAAAAATTATTTTTACTGTAACGTTTTGGATCGTTATTGGTTCTATAGCGTTTTCACACTTATTGGGAGGCACCTTTGGCCATCACACAACAGGAAATGAGCCGCTGTTTAACCGAACTCAATTGCCGTAGCAATTTTTCGGTGAAGAGCATTACCGAATATATGTTGCCAGGTACTAAGGAAGCCTTTTACCTGCATATGGATGGCAAAACGCCGCAACTGATTATTCGCCCCGCGTTTGAGATATTTTCGGGTGAATTTACCACCTTAGCAGGCGTGCATGCTAAATATGACTATTACCACAGCGCGGAAATGACGCGATTTCCCAAACGTTTACATAAAAGTCTGACTGAAACCCACTATGGATTGGCCTTTAGTTTTGATTCCATTGAGTCGGTGCAGCAATTTATTGAGCGTTTAAGCGCCATCGTTAAAGGGACTTAGGATTTCATTAAAGCTAAATATCAGCCTTAAAATTGGTTTTAACCGTCTGATATCTTAGGCTTAAGCCTTTTAGGTTAAATTCCTCAATTTTAATCAAAATGAGGAATTTAACTGCTGCCTTTTCCAGCAGCTTTTCAGTATATTCATCAGTAGATGAATTCTGCTGGAGTGGCTTATGTCGCTTATTCCCCGTCGACCAAGAGGTGTGGTTCCCTTTGCCGCCCAACCTGGGCAGTCCATGACTGCGGGTCGCCCGAAAGGCAACTCTGATGCGCGTCAACGGCTGATCGCCGCCGCGGTGACGCTCTTTAGTGAACGCAGTTATCCCACTGTTTCTACCCGTGAAATTGCCCGTGAAGCCGAAGTGGATGCGGCGCTTATCCGCTATTATTTTGGCTCTAAAGCTGGCTTATTCGAGCAGATGGTACGGGAAACCCTCGAGCCTGTGATTGGGCGTTTGCGTGAAATTTCCAGCGCTCAAGCACCCAATGATATAGGTGAACTGATGCAAACCTATTATCGGGTGATGGCACCTAATCCCGGATTACCCCGATTAATAGTTCGTGTGTTGCAGGAAGGCGATGGCACCGAGGCCTATCGAATTATGTTGTCGGTGTTTGAGCAAATTCTGTCCCTCTCGCGCCAATGGGTCGAGTCGGCATTAGTGAATGCGGGATTACTCAAAGAAGGGCTCGACCCCAATTTAGTGCGCCTGAGTTTTATCAGTTTGATGGTGTTTCCGCTGATCGCGCCCCCGGTTTTAATGCGTCAGTTTGGCCTGTTTAGTGCCAATGCTGCGGATTTACAACGCTTAGCATTGCACAATATGCAGGTGTTTACCCAGGGTGTATTACGTGAACCTAGGAGTGAATGATGATTTTAACCAATAGGTTAACAGTGATGTCGGTTATGGCGCGGCGACTTTCCCCTCAAAGATGGGGCAAGATGTTGGCGAATCTTTTGGGCGCGGCATTGTTGCTGCAATTGACGGCTTGCGGTGATGAATCCCCCCGCGTGCTGGGCACAGTCGAGCGCGACAGGTTAACCCTCACCGCACCCGTGGGGGAGCTGATTAATCGGATTAATGTGGTCGAAGGCCAGCAAGTGCAGGCGGGGGACGTGTTACTCGAGCTGGATAGCACTGCCGCTAAGGCGCGCTTAGGTCAACGTCAAGCCGAGCTTAAGCAAGCGCAGGCCAAGTTGGAAGAAGCCGTGACGGGGGCTCGCTCGGAAGATATAGATAAAGCCCGCGCCGCCCTCGATGGTGCCAATGCCAGCGTGAAAGAGGCGCAGCAGAATTTTGAGCGCACGCAGCGGTTATTTAAGACTAAGGTGCTTAGCCAAGCGGACTTAGATGCGGCGCGCGCGGCGCGTGATACCAGCCTTGCCAAGCAAGCCGAAGCCGAGCAGAGCCTAAGACTGCTGCAAAACGGCACCCGTAGCGAGCAACTCGAACAGGCCAGAGCCGCAGTCGAGGCGGCCATGGCTGGCGTGGCGCAGGAGCAAAAAGCCCTCAAGGATTTAAGCCTAGTGGCGGCAAGACCCGCAGTAGTGGATACCTTACCTTGGCGGGTGGGCGACAGGGTGGCCGCAGGCAGTCAACTCATTGGTTTATTGGCAATTGAGCATCCCTATGTGCGGGTGTATCTGCCAGCGACTTGGCTCGATAGGGTCAAGGCGGGTAGCCAAGTGAAGATCCTTGTCGATGGCCGCGCGCAACCTATTGCTGGCACAGTGCGTAATATTCGCAGTCAACCGGCTTACACCCCTTTTTATGCCTTAAATGAACGCGATAGGGCGAGACTGATGTATCTCACCGATATCGATATTGCACCTGAGGGAGAGGATTTACCCACGGGAATGGCTCTTGAGGTACAACTGCCATGAGCGCTCAACAGGCTTCAGTGCTATCAGTCGCTGGGACATCAGCGGCAGAAACATCAAGCACGGTTTCTGAATTTGCTATCGAAACCCGTGGTATGACCCGTGCCTTTGGCGGCATCAATGCGGTCGAAGATCTCGATTTGGCGATCCCTAAGGGCACGATTTATGGATTTTTAGGCCCCAATGGCTGCGGCAAATCCACCTCTATTCGGATGTTGACTGGGTTGCTTAGCCCAACCTCGGGGGATATTCGGGTACTGGGGGAAACCTTGCCCGGCGCCGAGGAAAAACTGCGCCGCCGCATTGGCTATATGACGCAAAAATTCTCCCTCTACGACAACCTGTCGGTGCGGGAAAACCTCGAGTTTGTGGCGCAAATTTATGGGCTAAATCGCCGCCAAACCAAGGCGCGTTTGGCCGAGCTATTAAGCCTTTACGATTTGGCGGGGCGCGAGAAGCAAATGGCGGGTTCCATGAGTGGTGGGCAAAAGCAGCGTTTAGCCTTGGCCGCCGCGACCTTGCATCACCCCGAGCTGTTATTTCTCGATGAGCCGACATCGGCGGTCGACCCTGAAAATCGCCGCGAGTTTTGGGAACGGCTGTTCGATCTCTGCGCCCAAGGCACCACGATTTTAGTCTCGACCCACTATATGGATGAGGCCGAGCGTTGCCATGGTCTGGCGATTTTAGAGCGCGGGATAAAACGCGCCGACGGCTCGCCGCAACAATTAATGGCCGCCATGGGCGCGCGGGTGATTGAAGTATCGGGGGAAGATTTACGTAAGCTTAAACAGTCGCTTATCAGCGATGCCAACGTGTTATCGGCGGCGCAGATTGGCAGTCGTTTACGGGTATTAGTGCAAAGTTCGATTGCAGATCCGCTGGCTTGGTTAAGCCCAAGGGTTGCTGGGCGGGCACTGACCGAGGTGCGCCCAAGCCTTGAGGATGTGTTTGTGACTTGTACGGGCGGACGTGCCCAGCTAACGCCGCCAAACGGCATTCAGGCCACGACAGTGGAGGCTCAAGATGCTACGTAGAATTTGGGCCGTGGTGGTCAAAGAACTCAGGCAGTTATCGCGGGATCGCATGACCTTCGGCATGATAGTGATGATCCCCTTAGTGCAGTTGATGTTGTTTGGTTATGCTATCAATACCGATGCGCGCCATTTGCCCGCAGGTTTAGTGAATTTAAGCGACTCCGCCTATAGCCGCGCCTTGGTCAAGGCGGTAGAAGCGACTCAAGTAGTTGATTTTAAACATCGCTATTTGAGCGCCGCCGAAGCGGATGCAGCTATCACTCGGGGCGAAGTAAAAGCTGTGTTGTATTTAGGCGCCGATCTCGACGAGCGTTTAGTGCGGCATCCGGCGTTTGCAGGGCAGACCTATTTTGCCGAGCCTGTCGGTCAATGGTTGGTGGATGGCTCGGATACTGTGGTCGCCTCCACCATTCGCAGTTTAAGGCAAATGCCGCTGGATGAAATTGCGGGCAGGGCGGTCAAATCCAATCCCCCCAGTTTTGAGGTGGTGCAATACTTTAACCCTGAGCAACGTTCTGTGGTGAATATCGTCCCTGGTCTCTTGGGGGTGATTTTGACTATGACCATGGTGATGTTTACCTCGGCCGCGATTGTGCGCGAGCGAGAACAGGGCAATATGGAGTTTTTAATCACCACACCTGTGAGGCCGCTTGAGCTAATGCTAGGAAAAATCACGCCTTATGTGTTAGTCGGCTTTGTGCAATTGGCGATTATTCTTAGCGCTGGGCATTTGCTGTTTGCCGTGCCGATTCGCGGCGGTTTGGACTCGATTGCGTTGGCGGTCATGTTGTTTATCTGCGCCAGTTTGACCTTAGGCCTAGTGATTTCGACCATAGCGAAAACCCAGTTACAGTCGATGCAAATGACGGTATTTATCCTGCTGCCATCGATTTTGTTGTCGGGTTTTATTTTCCCCTACGAGGCCATGCCCGTAGCGGCGCAGTGGATTGCCGAGGCGTTACCCGCGACTCACTTTATGCGCATGTCCCGCGCGATTGTGCTTCGGGATGCCGAGGTGAGTGACTTGCAATTTGATGCCTTGTGGATGATTGGTTTTACCTGTTTGGGGCTGCTGGTGGCAAGCCTGCGCTTTTCTAAACGTTTGGATTAAGGGGCTGACTCACGCTTTAGGCGCGAGTTTTGATTTAACGCAAATTATGCGTAAAGATTTGGACTAAGTAGTTGAAATGGATGTTAGTTACTTTAGAACTCGCTTACACTGCTGCTAACAAAATGTTCCTTTTATGTGATGGCTTAGTGTGTCCCTTCGCGCGATTTATGCAGACCGATTTGTGTAAATCGATACCTGAGGTTATCAGCTCAGTGAATGTGAAGGCCTATTCGGCTGAGCAGCGCGATGCGTATCAACGTTGCATCATACACAAAAGGAATAGAGATTTAGCTTAGCGAAGGAATTCTGTATGCCTGCGATTGTGTGTCAAAGTGCCCTCGAAGCGGTTTCACTGATCCAAAGTGGCGAAACCCTGTGGACCCATTCCATGGGCGCAACTCCAAAAGTCCTATTAGATGCGCTGGCAAAACATGCGCTCACCCTTGAAAATCTCACCTTATTACAGCTACATACCGAAGGTGCTGAATCCTTAAGTCATCCCGATTTACGTGGGCATTTGCGCCATCGCTGTTTTTTCGGTGGGGTGCCTACAAGGCCGTTATTACAAAGTGGCGATGCCGATTATGTGCCGATTTTCCTCTCTGAAGTGCCTAAACTGTTCCGCAGCGGCGAGCAAAAAATTGATACTGCGATTATCCAAGTGTCGCCGCCGGATAAACATGGCATGTGTTCCTTAGGAATTTCGGTGGAGGCCACTTTAGCCGCCTGCCAAGTGGCGGGTAAAATCATTGCCCATATTAATCCACAAATGCCCCGCACCCACGGCGATGGCTTTATCCATATCGACCGTTTTGCCGCCGTGTATGAGCAAAGCGCCAGTTTACCTATCCATTCGTTTGCCACTGGCGATGCTGTGAGTCTGGCGATAGGGAAAAATGTGGCTGAATTAGTCCGCGATGGTGATTGTTTGCAGATGGGTATTGGCGCGATTCCCGATGCGGTATTGTCCTGCCTGACCGAGCACAAAGACTTAGGCGTGCATACCGAGTTATTTTCCGACGGGATTTTGCAATTAGTTGAAAAGGGCGTGATTAACAACAGTAAAAAGCGCTTTTACCCCGGAAAACTGGTTACCGGTTTTGCCTTAGGTAGCCAGAAGTTATACGACTATGTGGATGATAATCCTGCGGTTATCTTTATGGATATCGAGCAAGTTAACGACACGTCTATTATCCGTAAAAACCCCAATGTAATGGCGATTAACTCGGCGCTGCAGGTCGATCTCACTGGGCAAGTGTGTGCCGATTCCATTGGCACTAAGATTTATTCGGGCGTGGGTGGCCAGATGGACTTTATCCGCGGCGCGGGGCTGTCCGAAGGTGGCCGCTCTGTGATTGCGCTGCCAAGTACTGCGGCGGGAGGTCGAGTTTCTCGCATCGCTAGCGTGTTATCTCCTGGGGCGGGGGTGGTAACTACCCGCGCCCATGTTCATTACATAGTGACCGAGTATGGCGCGGCGAACCTGCGTGGCCGCTCGCTACGTGAACGGGCACAGGCCTTGATTAATATCGCCCATCCGGATTTTCGTGAGCAACTTTGCCGCGACGCCTTTGAAGTGTGGGGATTAAGTCTCTAGCCTTGTAAATCATGGCGTTATTACTTAATGCCTATTGCTGTGTTGTTATGCCTTTCAATGCTGAGATGAAGAAGCGTAAAGCGAGAATTTATTCAAGGAGGCTTTTGAACTGAGTTTAGCTTGTATTCTTGCTTCATATACCAACAGCCTTCAACTCACTCTTAATGTAAAAAATCAGCACAAGTGCTGATTTTTTACATTGAAATAAGCTTTGTTAAGCTTATTTGCCTGAGCAACCATAGGTGGTGAGGTAAGTATCGGCCGCTTTAGCATTGACGATACCATAACCAAAGTAGATATCTTTACCTGCTGCGCCCGCATCCATTGCGGTTGCTTTTAACGCTTTGCGAATTTGGGCTCCAGTACATTGAGAATGGTTAGACCACACGAGTGCTGCAATACCCGATACCGCAGGGGTTGCCATCGATGTTCCGCTCATAAAACCATAGTCAACTGCGCCAATCGAGATCGTCGCATTTTGTGCGGCAACAAGGCGAGCTCTATCTTCAAGCGCTGCACCTACTGCCGGAATACTGGTGGCATTAGTATCTCCCAAAGTGCCGTAGAGCATACCGGCGGTGTTATTGATCAGAATTGCACCCACGCCACCAGAGTTTTCGCAGTTAAGTACTTTATCATGGAAGGAGATCACACCGCGGTCGATCACACAGATCTTACCGTTAGCGCTAGAGTCTACTGCTTGAGCTGTTCCCATAAAGTAAGTATTGCCCGTGGCTGAACCAGCGTTTTCCATCGCTGAGGAGACTACATTCGCGCCATCGACGCTTAAGGTTGATGCCGTTGCCATCCCAGCTGGGTAGGTTGAGAGTGTATCGACACCGCCTGCGGTGACTTCGACACAGATACCGTCATCATTGACAGCTTTTTTACCGCGACCACTTAAACAGCTGGGATATTGAGAGAAATCGGCAATCTTATTGTTCGCATCGTTAGCGCCGATCATCATGACGGATGGATATCCCGCAGGGTAAGATCGTACTGAATTACCGTCATTACCAGCAGCGGCTACCACTAAGCCTCCGGCAGCAGTAAAGGCATCAAAGGCATTCTTTTCGGTATTGTTTGCCGCACCACCACCTAAGCTCATGCTGATAATCTTAGCGCCCGCATTGCTACATTTGTTGGCTGCATAGGCTAAATCAGATGAATAGCCCCAACCCGATGCATTGAATACTTTTACGATGTGCATAGGTACGCCAGGTGCCATACCGACGACACCAATATTATTGTTGGCGGCGCCAATGGTGCCCGCAACGTGCGTGCCATGTGGGCCACCATTTTGGAACCAATTTCCTGTACCTGAATCGTTATCGCCAGTAATGTTGTTCCAGTTAAAATCGGGGTTTGAGCTATCTAATCCTGAGTCAATAATACAAACCTTCATGCCTGCATTTGGGTTAAAAGTCACTTGGTTTGCACGGGATTGATATACCGCATATGGCGTGACTTGTTGGGTCATAGGATTACCCGCATCATCGTTATACAGCGCCATAGGATGACGACGAACGTCTTCTTCAATCAGGGTAATATGAGGATTATTTAATAGGCCTTTGACTTGGGCGAGATCTTTACCTGTAAAAGTTGCAGCAATAAATTCATCCCCTTCAAGATTTATTTCACCACCAAGCTTTTTAGCGAGTGCTTTAACAATACCTTTATGGCCTTCTTCGACTTGAATGACATAACGATTGTCATCCGCATGGGCTTGGGTAATAACGCCTACAGATACGGCAATAACGGCACTGGCGATTTTGGTTAATTTCATTGTGCTTGCTCCATTTGTTATCAAGGTTATAAGACCTAAGTGACACGGAGCATCTACTTGCGCTCCTATGCGCAGACGAGAGTCTGCTGACTTAAGCGAATTCAACCTAACACAGGAAATTGTTTTTAACAAATAAATTACAAATGTAGCAACTTGTAAACATTTGAGCGGTAAGCAAAGGGTGACAATGAGCGCAGCGTTAATAACTAAGCCATGCAGGGGGATATATTGGCTAATTTTATTTAAGTTATTTAAATATATTTATTTTTTGTTGATAAGGCCTTGGGGTTAGGGTTTGTGACTGCTTGGTTTGCACTGCTCGCCAAGCAAATCTCACTTCATGATTTGATGGGTTTTATACCAATAATTACCAACTTTAGTGCGGTAAAGGTCGTAACTTCTGGGGTTTCTTGCAAAGTTTAATGGCTGTGATCATTCTCTTTGAGTTGCAAATCAACTTTAACAATAAGAGCAGAGCCGAAGTTTATATCCACAGCAGTAATGTTGAAGATGAGTATCTGTTTGCGCTAAAAAAGCCTATGAATGGCGTATCAATAGCGATAAAAATCGCCGCTATGGCAATAAGAAATGGAGCATACAAATCCTTTGATTGGGCTCAACTCGACACTAAAAGTAAACAAATGCTAAAAACCATCGGGCTGGATAAGGTCGACTTAAAGTCAGCTATACGACGAAATTTGAAATAATGTTGTGTCGTTAGAAAATCTCTATGCCATTAGATAACACGCTTGTTACTCCGTTCAAAGCCACACTAACACGTTGAAGTTGAATAGTATTTCTTAAGTCATCCACATAACCTTTTATGTCTTTTCATTTGATATCTATGCCGGATAAGCTGAATTAACTCTGTTTTAATACCGAATCGGATTGCCAGTATTGCTGAGCCCATTCCCCGTAGGGAGAATAGTCTGCGTCATACCAAAGCCCTGATACCATCTAAAAGCTTCGTTGATACGATATGTTGGATATTTTGCAGCCATTACACTGATGGTGTTGATTTAACTTTTTGTTTTTATTTTATAAATTCCGTTTAATTACTTGCCGTGCTTTCTCCTGCCTCTGACTTCCACAATATACTGTTGATTTAAATGTTATACATATAATGTATTTTATCGATTGGTTAACTAGGTCAATAAACGGCCATGGGAAAATTATTACAATTGCACTGGATTTGTTTACTCATCTTTAAAATTGATACGGGGTATTTAAATGGAAGGTTTGCGCCGCCTGCTAGGAAACATGACAGTAACCAATAAGTTAAGGCTTGGTTTTGGGATCTTGTTATTGCTGATATTTATTGTCGCAGCGGCTGGATACAGGGGACTTACCTCAATCGATATCAGTAGTCGTCGGTTAGAGTTTATTGCCAATGTCGATAAAACCTTGCTTGCGGCCAAGGCCGTGCGATTAGAATTTATCGCAAATGGCGATTTAACAAAATTAGATGAACTCCAGAGCTTAATTGAAAATACAAAAAGTGGTTTACAGCAACAATTGTCAGAGTATAGCGATGCCTACGATAGACAGTATCTTCAAGAATCATTAGTGGCGATGGAACGATATCATCAATCAATAAATCAGTTTAGTGATGTGTTTAAGCATAAACAGGCATTAAAAGTCACAGGTGCCCAAGTGGGAGCAAAGTTGGTTGCCACTTATGCGGAATTGGTAGATAGAATGACCAACAAGGCTCAAGCGACCCAAAATACTGAATTATTAAAAGATGCCTTAAGTGTTAGCCAGCAAATGACCATGTTACGTTATCACATTCGAGGCTATGTCTATGATGCTAGTGATCTTAATTTAAAAACGGCAAAAGATGCGATTGCCAGATTATCTCAGACTATTGCCACTCTTAAGGGGGAAGATACTGCGCAAGCCATACAGATACTGGATCGGTATGACCAAGATATTGATGCGTTGGTCAATGTTAACCGTGATATGGCTAACCTAACACAGTCAATGGGCGAGGCTGCACAAACATTGATGGTGAATATTCGTGAATTAGTTGACATCCAAAAGCATCAGCGGGCAGACGCGGATGCTCAAGCCAAGGAGGTGGTACTTGGTACATTAATTGTTGCCTTGGTCGTCGGTCCCTTACTGGCTTGGTTAATCAGTGGACAAATTGTTGGGCCACTTAAACAAACCCTTGTTACAGCGAGAAAAATTGCCGAAGGTGATTTAAGTAGCACTATTCACTCAGAGCGTCAGGATGAGATGGGAGAACTATTGCGTGCTATGGATGAAATGAATAGCACCCTTAGGCAAATGTTGGCACAAATAGGTGATAGCGTGGTGCAGTTGGCTTCATCGGCTGAGGTGCTTTCTTCGGTCACAGTACAAAATAGTGTGGGGATGCAAAATCAGCGTAGTGAAACTGACCAAGTCGCTACCGCGATTAATGAAATGGCTGCGACAGTACAAGAGGTCTCAACGAGTGCTGAAAATGTTGCATTAGCCGCTAAAGAGGCGGATCACACCACTGCGGTAGGTAATAAAAAAGTTATCGAAGCGGTTAGCCAAATCGAACTTTTAGCCAAGGAAATAGCGACCACTGCACATGCAATGGAGCGCTTACAATCGGAAAGTGTCAGTATTGGTGCCGTCCTTGATGTGATCAAATCGGTTGCACAGCAGACTAATTTACTCGCACTAAATGCGGCCATTGAAGCTGCAAGGGCTGGTGAGGCGGGACGGGGATTTGCAGTGGTGGCCGATGAAGTGCGAAGCCTTGCGAGCCGCACACAATCCTCTACCGAAGAAATTGAAAATATGATTGTTAACTTGCAAAAAGGGACATCGGAGTCGGTACAAATGATGACCAAAAGCCGAACATTGAGTGATGGCGCAGTGTCATTATCCCGCGAAGCCGGTGAGATGTTAGTGGATATTGCCGTTGCGGTTAGCCGTATTCAGGATATGACACATCAAATCGCTGCAGCCTCGGAAGAACAAAGCGCTGTGGCAGAAGATATTAATAAAAGTATCGTGAGAGTGAGGGATATTGCCGAACAAACCGCTGATGGCGCAGCAGAAACAGCAAGCTCCGCCGATAATCTTGCTAGCCTTGGCGTTACGCTAAAAGGATTAGTAACACGTTTTCAGTTATAGGTTCGACTGATCTTATTCGTGAGTATTACTGACTATGACAAACAGGCCGTAGATATCCTTAATGTGATGATTTATAGCATTTAAATTTCTACGGCCTACTTCTTATGTTAGTAGGCCATAATTTCTAGTTGCTCGACGATCTGGTTGCCTTGCTCAAGCCCTACATGATTCACAATCTTCGCTTTAATTAACTCAACATAGTTTGGCTGGATATTGTCGTCATCATCAAAAAGAGCGTCGCCTGCGTCGGAGATTAGTGCTGCTAACGCATTAAAACAGCGAGACATTTGGGCTAAATCGGTAAAAAGAAGGTTGGGCTTCCAACCACATGCGCCATGGCGAGCGAAAAGAATGTGTTCATCCTTTAAATGATAAATTAAGGGATCGCCATAGGAGCTTGCCAGTACTAGCCAATTATCATCCCAAGTAGGCTCCCGCGCTTGGGTGATACCATGCCAGCGATAACCCATTTGAAAATCGATGAGGTCTTCAAATCTTGGAAATTCAAATAGGGCAAAACCGATGTCGAGTTGGCGTGAGTCTGGTATCTCTGTGCTAAAAAAGGGCTTTAATGCTGATGGGATAATCAAGTCCATCGTGATTACATTCCGTTGTCGCAAACATTCAGCTGATTGTTACGCGGTACATGTGTTACCCGCCGTGATTAAGCTATTTCCCCATGCACTCTGCGAGTAATTTAATAAAAAACTCGCTGCCCTTACGCTCACAAAATTGAATATTGCGCTCGGGGATGGACTCGGGGTCATTGTAGTTAGCCAGGGCTAACTCCATACTGGCTTCGCGAATAATATGCAGGGTTGGGTAGGGCGCGCGGTTGGTAAAATTGGCGGCCGAGTCCTGTGGTTCATCCTCAAAACAATAGTCGGGATGAAAATGTGCGAGCTGATAAACGCCTTCATAGTCGTTGTCGAATAAGGCGTCGTTCGCCATATCGACGAGATCGAGGTAAGTGTAAAAGCCCTCAAATCCCCGCGGCAGAATAAACAGCGAGGTTTCGTGCTCTGGGTGGGCATCCAGGTATTGGCATTCTTCAATCAATGCCTTAAGCACTAGCTTGACTTTGGTTTGTTCAACAACAAGATAGCGAATACTGCCGCGCTCGACCTCACGTCTGGCGAAGGGGCAAATATTGTATTTCATGATCACTTTTTTCACCCAGTTATCGGTTTGTTCAATGATCAGATCTATCTCATTCATGCTAGTGCTTAACTCTTACGGCCAAAATTAGGGGGCGATCATAGGGATGATAGACGCCACAAGCAAGATGGCCATAGTGATATTAAAGATCTTCTGCTGGCGTTCGTTTTTCAAAATACGTTTAAGTGCTACACCAAACCCAAGCCAGACCACGGCACAGGGAAAAGCCACACATAAAAACACTGTGGCAATAGTAACCACTTGAGGTGTGAGATCCTGTTGTACCGAGGTAAAAGTGGCAATCGCGCCTACGGCCATAATCCAGCCTTTAGGATTAACCCATTGAAATGCCGCGGCTTGCAGAAAACTAAAAGGTTTAGCGATGCTCTTGCCCTCCATCTTGCTACTGCTATTGGCTATCAACCATGACAGGTACAGAAGGTATACAATCCCAATGACTTTAATCACTTGGTGGATAATCGGGTAGGCTTGAAATAGGGCGCTTAAGCCTAGGCCGATGGCGAGGATCATGGTAGGAAAGCCAAGGCTAATCCCCATCAGATGCGGAATACTGCGTCTAACGCCAAAGTTGACCCCTGAGGTCATCAGCATAATATTGTTAGGCCCTGGAGTGATCCCCGATGAAAAGGCAAACAATGCGATAGCCAGTATTAACTCCATAGATAAATTCCACACCTTTTATTTATTGTCATTTTTGGCATTGTAATAGGGATATTACTCTCGAATTTAAGCGTCGAGGTATTACTATCACTGACGTTGAGCGAGGCATTCTAGCGGGTAAATTGAATCGCGCCTATACGCTGTACGGGCTTTATAAAGTAACAAATCATAACTATGTGGTGCACACTAAGGTTTCTGAGCAATATAAGTGCAGCGGTTGCCGAACGTTGCAATTTAACACTATGATGAATATCGACTTTCAGTCTGAGAAATAGCAACTATCCTTAAGCTGTAAAAATTGCCATAAGGGAAAGAGCATGTATTTACCACAAAAAATAAGACGTGTACTGACAATTGTAAGCTTGAGTTTGCTAGGTCTTACCGCCTGTGTAAGTGTGAACGATGATTCGCAAGCGCTACGAACTACTGTCGTAACTTCGGGGGATTTGAGTCAATTACCGCCGAGCGCCATGACCTATAGTTGGCATCCCACACTACAGAAGATCTTTGTTGACCGCAGGCTCGATCAGCAACAAGTCTTACAACATATGCAGGACACCCTTAAAAAAGTGCTGCTGACAAAAGGTTATCGCTGGGTTGAAGACCCGCAACTGGCGGACTTTCAAGTGGGGTTCGGCATCGCCATGGGCACACAAATGTCGGATGAGCAGATACTTGCCGCCGCAGGCTTAGTGCCGGGCCTGTCGAATCAAGGTGTTGATCTTAAAAAATACGATAAAGGCTCAGTGCTGATTAGCTTTTTTAAGCCAACGGGCATTGCGGGTCAGCCTTATGAGATGGTATGGCGAGTTCTTGGCCAAGGCTTTGCCAATATTAAGGATATGGATGAAGTCAAAGCCCGCTTCGATAGCTCAATCGAGGAAATGCTGCTATCGCTGCCCGCCACCCATGCGGTGCAATAGGGCGGATATTTTGGCGCAGTAATCAGTAAAGTCTTAAGGTGAGTCAGATGCTCGCCTAAAGAGCTAGCTGGAACACGAGTTTAGGATGTTGCAATGATAGACTAGACAATTCAGTTTGCTATTTACTTACCTATCCACAGATGACAGGTATTTTTACCGGACTAGGATGTACGTCCGCAGGGACTTATAAAGGGAGATTATGATGGCACAAAGTATCTTTGTTAATTTGGCGGTTGAAAGTGTTCAACAATCAAGGGCTTTTTATGCTGGTCTAGGGTTTGGTATCAATGAGCAATACAGCAATGAGCAGGCTGCTTGCGTGGTGATCGCGGACAATATTTATGTGATGCTGCTGGCGAAGCCTTTTTTTGCTGGTTTTACCGATAAGATGATTGCCGATGCCCATGCCACGACAGAGGTACTCAATTGCCTAGACTGTGACAGTCGAGAACGTGTCGACCAATTGGTAAAACTTGCTGAACAGCATGGTGGCAAAGCCTATCGTCAAGCTCAAGATCAAGGGTTTATGTACGGCCATGCGTTCGAAGATCTCGATGGACATATTTGGGAACTTGTCTATATGGAAGTGCAAGTTGGTTAGTACATTGCCTTTCAAGCCAAGCGTTACTAAGCCAAGAATAGCGCGCGTTGTGTAGGGCTTCGCCTTAGCACAACGCGGCGTAAGCTAGTTGCTTAAGGATACACTCACTTCATAGGCCGTAAATTTGCGGATATTAATCACGCCCGTATCGAACAGTAAATATTGGCCTTTGATGCCCTGTAAAATTCCGCTGACCACGGCGTCTTTATCAAAATTGTGTGAGCTGATTTTTTTGGGGAAAACTTCAATCGGATAATGAATGGTTTGAATGTCTTCCTGCAATCGCTCGATGCTGTAATCGCCTTTTTGCATAGCGATTTCATGCAGTTTAGCTTCGATGTGTGGGATCAGTTCCGCAGCCTTAGCATTCAAATCGATATCATCGGCATGGCCCTTTAACATGGCTTGCCAGTGCGTTTTATCGTTGATGAGCTTGGCTAATTCCACTTCCACTAAACCCGAGATTTGTCGTGTCGATACTTTGAAAATCGGTAAACCTTGGGTGGCGCCTTGATCTATCCAGCGGGTGGGCAATTGTGTGTGGCGAGTGATGCCGACTTTGATACCTGAAGTATTGGATAGATAAACATAATGCGGCACAAAACAATGGCTTTGCGCCCACTCTGGCTCACGGCAGGTGCCTTGGTCAAAGTGGCAGGTTTCGGGCTTCATGATGCACATATCGCAGCTGGCGAGCTTTTGCATACACACAAAGCAATGGCCTTGCGAATAGCTCTTTTTGGTCTTTTTGCCGCAGTTACAGCAGAAGATATTACCCGTGTGGGTCAGGGTTAGCGGCTTGCCAATTAAGGGATTCAGTGGCAGTAACTCGTCGCCAACAACCAGTTGATACTGTACTTGTTGCGCCTCATCTAAGTGTGCGTGCAGCTTTTTTAGCGTTCCTAACATAGGTGTTCCTAGTTTTTATTGTGTCACTGGGTTGGGCAAGGCTTCCCAGCGCACTTATGCATTCGTCATTGCTTGGTGTGCAGTATACAAGATTATCTAGTTGAGTTTAGATAGGAATTTTCGATTGATACCCCAACTTGATTTAAATGTACGGCGGTTAACGGGGGCCAATGAACTGTCAATTAACTCGTGGTGAGTGCGTCAGTTTGTTATTCACTTGTAGGTTATTTTGGACAAGCGTCCAGCATCTCGGTAATCTTGTCATCCTTTTTAATCATTGAGACAGTATCTTGCCTGCCAATTTTTTACTCCTGCTCGCCGCTGCCATTTGGGGCTTTGGTTTTGTCGCGCAAACCTTAGGAATGGAGCATTTATCGCCCTTTGCATTCAACGGGCTACGTTTCTTAATTGGTACGCTGTCACTCGTTCCACTGGTGTGGTACTTGGCTCGGCAAGGTAAAATTCATCTCGGTACACCTAAAGATTTTGCCATTGGCTGCGTGGCGGTAGGCGGATTGCTGTTTGCTGGCGCCTCATTGCAACAGGTTGGGCTGCTGTATTCCACCGCGGCCAATGCGGGCTTTATCACTGGGCTTTATATCGTGTTAGTGCCGATTTTGGGGCTGGCGCTGAAACATGCTACTGGCGCAAATACATGGTTGGGGTGTGCCGTTGCATTAGTGGGGCTGTATTTTTTAAGTATTAAAGACGGCTTTCATATTGGTTATGGCGATATGCTGCAATTGATTGGCGCGCTGTTTTGGGCTATGCACATTTTGGCGGTAGATCATTTTGCCAAGCGGATTTCGCCAGTGTTACTCGCCATGATGCAATTTTTGGTGTGCGGCGTATTAAGCCTGCTGGTGTCTGCGGCCATTGAGGTCACGACAGTCGATAAAGTGATTGCCGCCTGGGGCTCACTGGCCTATGCGGGGCTGATTTCAGTGGGTATTGCCTATACTTTGCAGGTGCTAGCGCAAAAGCATGCGCATCCTGCCCACGCGGCGATTATTTTGAGTTTAGAAACTGTGTTTGCGGCCATCGGCGGTATTTTGTTCCTTGGGGAGAGCTTAGGGCTGCGCGCCTTGGTTGGCTGCGGTTTGATGCTGCTCGGTATGCTGATTTCACAAGTGCCGCTGCGTTATTTGATTAAGTCTCGGCACCAGAACGTTAGCTAAGTCTCTATAAAAAAACGCCGCTGGCAGTGCCCGCGGCGTTTTTTGTTAAAAGTGTTGAAACCTAACGGCTGAGTTTATCCAGCACTAAGTCATCACCGAGGGCATAGAGGGATTGCATCAGTTGCTCCTCTTGAGCAAGGTCGGTCAAGCCTAAACCTATGGTGGCGCGAAAGAGGGCGATGCCAGTATGGCCAGCGGTTTCAAATTGACTGCTAAATTGCTCGATATTGATACCAAGCGCGGTGATCCGATTGGAGATATCCAGCACTAATCCGGGTCTGTCGTAGGACACTAAACTGTAGGTCAGCCGCTTAATGGGTTTGAGGGCGACTGAGGTTTTAGCATAGGTGAGGGTGAGCCCGTCGATACACTCTAAGGCTTCAATCAGTTCGTCCATTTTCAGGGAAGGCACTTCGAGTAACAAAATGGCGGCAAAAATCCCGTCGATATGGCGCAATTCTGAGTCGAGCCAATTGCCGCCATGGCGACTCACGGCGTGGGCGATTTGCTCTACTAGTCCTTTTCTATCAGGTGCTTGAAGCGTGATTAAATATCGTAGCATGGCGACTGACTCCTATTTTTTTGTAAAAGGCACCTGTTTTACAACGGGGTGTAACACAACTGTCATCTTTGCGTCATATAATTCAACGCACTTAGAATGAAGGGTGTTGTTATTGCTCAGTTTATGCTCAAACAGTGTAAGCATAGCATTTCGCAATTCCTAGCGAAAAAACTCACAGGCTTTAATAATAGAGGTTCTTAATGGAAAGTCAGGTCATTCAACCTGGTTCTGCGCCGCACAGTATGCTGAAAGGCGGACGTTCAAGTCGCAGGGCATTTAAGGATAAAGCGGCTCAAATTGGGGTCACGATTGGCGGCACTATGGTGTTTGTCGCCTTATTGTTGATCTTCTTCTATTTGTTATACGTGATTAAACCCATTTTCGACAGCGCGGATGTGACTCCAGTAAAAAGCGTGAGTTATCAACATGCTGAAGTCGCGACCCTGATGGTCGGTGCTGATGAGCAAAATGAGGTAATGTATCGCGTAGCCGCCGATGGCCAAGTGGATTTCTACACTGTTGCCGATGGCAGCTTACTCTCCAGTTTTACCCCGCCATTACCTGCTGGTGTGAGCGTGACCAGCGCCGCGATTGCCGCGCCGAGTGAGCAACGTTTTGCCCTAGGTTTGAGTAACGGCCAAGCCCTAATCGTGGGCATTGAGTTTGGGTTAAGCTATCCCAATAATAAACGTCTTATCACGCCAAAACTGCGTTATAGCGCAGGTGAAACGCCGATCACGATTGATGAATCTGGTAGTGCTATCAACCATTTAGCCTTTAGTTTCAGTAGCGATAAAATCACCTTTGCCTACCAAGATAATAATGGCATTTGGCGTTTAAGCCGTCTTGAAGGTCAAGAAAACATGATGACCGAAGAGATTGAGTGGACAACGACGAGTGCACTGCTCCCTGATGCCCCTAAAAAGGCGGCGCACCAATTAATGACCCCTGATCAACGCCAACTGATGTTGCAGATGGGCAATAAGGTGTTTGTTTACAATATTCGTGACATTGAAAATATCGATTTAATTCAAGTTATCGATGCCGAAAAGGACAAGTCTAAGGTTAATAATATTGCCTTGCTCGCAGGTGCTAGCTCGATTTTAGTGAGTTATGACAGCGGTGTGGTAACCCAGTACTTCCAAGTAAATGGTCCAAAAGGCCGTTTATATAAAGAAATTCGTGAGTTTTCGGGCTTACCACCTGTTGCCTCTATGGCTTCTGAGTTTTACCGTAAAAGTTTTGCTGTGGTGAGCCCCGAAGGCGAGCTATCACTGCTTTACACCACCAGTGAGCGTGAACTGTTTGATAAAACCTTTGACCTTAAAAATCCGGGAGCCATGGGGTTTAGCCCACGTTCAAATGGCTTAGTCGTTGAAGCGAACAACCAACTGAATATCTTCCACGTCGAAAACGCTCATCCCGAGGTTTCTTGGAGCGCGTTGTGGAATAAGGTGTGGTACGAAGGTTACCCTGAGCCTAAATTTGTGTGGCAATCCACCTCGGGCAGTGATGACTTTGAAGCCAAGCTGAGCTTAATGCCATTGGCCTTTGGCACCATGAAGGCTGCATTTTACGCCATGTTATTTGCTGTACCATTAGCGATTGCAGGCGCGATTTATACCGCTTACTTTATGTCGCCTAAGGTGCGCGGCATTGTTAAGCCAACCATCGAAATCATGGAAGCTTTACCGACGGTTATCTTAGGTTTCCTCGCAGGACTTTGGTTAGCTCCGCTGATTGAAGAACACTTGCCGGGCATCTTAGTGCTGCTGATCTTGCTGCCGACCTCGATTTTGCTTTCAGCCTATTCTTGGAGCAAGTTACCCGGTAAATGGAAACAACGTTTGCCTGAAGTCTATCAGGAGCTGATGCTGATCCCGGTTATCTGCTTTGTGGGTTGGTTCTCCTTTGCCATCAGCCCGATGATTGAAGTGGCATTGTTTGATGGTAACACTCGCCAATTTATCACTAACGAATTAGGCATCACCTTCGACCAACGTAACGCGCTGGTCGTGGGTATCGCCATGGGCTTTGCGGTTATTCCAACCATTTTCTCGATTGCCGAAGATGCGATTTTCTCTGTGCCACGCCATCTATCTAACGGCAGTTTGGCGCTGGGCGCGACGCCTTGGCAAACTCTGACTCGTGTTGTGCTGCTGACCGCAAGCCCAGGGATTTTCTCTGCGGTGATGATGGGCCTTGGCCGCGCGGTGGGTGAAACTATGATCGTACTAATGGCAACGGGTAACACCGCCATTATGGAATGGAGCGTGTTTGAAGGTATGCGGACATTAGCGGCTAACATTGCGGTAGAAATGCCTGAATCGGCAATTGGTAGCTCACATTATCGTGTGCTGTTCCTCGCAGCCTTTGTACTGTTCGTATTCACCTTCTTCTTTAACACCATTGCCGAAGTGGTAAGACAGCGTCTGCGTGACCGCTATAGCTCGCTGTAATGGAGATAAGATAATGATACTAAATACTATTTCGCCAATGACCTTGAGAGGTTTGTGCAATGGGTAAGTGGGTAAAATCAGGCTCGCCATGGATTTGGATGACAGGTGGCGCGGTGAGCATCAGTTTGATTGCAGTATTAGGTTTGTTACTGCTGATTGCATGGCGCGGATTAAGCTTTTTTTGGCCTGCGACGATTTATCAATGGGAACTTGAAGATAGCTCGGGTGTACGGTCAACCTTAATCGGTGAAATCTACGATAGGGAAGAAGTGCCGACTGAGCGCTTAACCGCCGCAGGCCATGTGTTTAAACAGCCACCCGGTGAGTTTGTGACCCGTTATTTAGTCAAGACCGGTAACCGTGAATTTGTGGGCCTAGATTTCCGCTGGATTTTAGCGACTGACATTATTAGCCGTAGTGAGCCAGCTGATGTCGCAATGCTTGAGCGGACGAAAAACGGTAACTTTTACGGTTACCCAGTGGCGGTGATTGAAAACGGTAAACGCTTAGAACTTAAAAACGATGCGCTTGAATCCTCCTTAATGGAACATATTGAGCGCGCAGTCGCACTGTCTGACAAAGCCTTATCACTGCAAAAACAAGATATTGGCTCGATTAACTACAACATCGAAAAACTGCGTTTAAAAGAGCGCCGTTACGAGTTAGATGGTGAGCTGACCGATAGTCGCAAGCAGGAGTTAGCCGCGGCGAAACATTCGCTCGAACAAGACTATAAAGTACTCGAAAAACAGCTGTTTGCCCTGCGTGATGAAGCGGCTCGCGACGCTGTGATTGTACGCGATATGCGCGGTGTTGAGGTGGAACTTAAATTAGACACTGTGCTAGATGTTACCTACGTCAACCACTTAGGCTTGATGGGAAAAATCGGTAAATGGTTTGTCGGGGTTGGCCGTTTCCTGCTGGATGACCCACGCGAAGCCAACACTGAAGGGGGGGTATTCCCTGCAATTTTCGGCACAGTATTTATGGTGATCTTAATGGCCATTATTGTTACGCCATTTGGGGTGATTGCCGCGATTTACCTGCACGAATATGCCAAAAAAGGCCCAATTACTAAGATGATCCGTATTGCGGTAATCAACTTAGCGGGTGTGCCATCGATTGTGTACGGGGTATTTGGTCTCGGGTTCTTCGTATACATGATGGGCGGCTCGATTGACCAACTGTTTTACGCCGAAGCCTTACCATCACCGACCTTTGGTTCGCCAGGGGTGATTTGGTCGGCGCTGACGCTGGCGATTCTGACCCTGCCAGTGGTGATTGTATCGACCGAAGAAGGCTTAAGCCGTATTCCGAGTGCGGTGCGTCAAGGTAGTTTGGCACTGGGTGCAACCAAAGCCGAAACCCTGTGGCGGATTGTGATCCCGATGGCAAGCCCTGCGATCATGACGGGTTTGATTTTAGCCGTGGCCCGCGCCGCGGGTGAGGTGGCACCGTTAATGCTGGTGGGTGTAGTGAAATTAGCACCGACATTGCCACTGGACTTAAACTTCCCGTTCGTGCATTTAGAACGTAAATTCATGCACTTAGGGTTCCATATTTATGATGTGGGCTTCCAGAGTCCTAACGTTGAAGCAGCACGTCCTCTGGTATACGCCACCTCCTTCTTACTGGTAACAGTGATTGTGGCACTGAACTTAACCGCGATTAGTGTGCGTAACCACTTACGTGAAAAATATCGTTCGCTTGAGCATTAATCAGCGATTATCCTGAAAGTATTAGGACTGAATATGATTTCTATAGATTCGACAGCCATGAAAACCAATAACTTTGACTTAGCAAACTTGAGCCAGAACGATACCGCGCTGGAGATCCGCAACTTAGACCTGCGCTATGGCAATAAGCAAGCGCTATTCAATGTGTCGATGAAGATCCCAAAGAAGCAAGTTACGGCGTTTATCGGCCCCAGCGGTTGTGGTAAATCCACCTTATTGCGCTGCATTAACCGCATGAACGATCTGGTGGACAACTGCCATATTGACGGCGAGATTCTGCTGCACGGTCAAAATATTTATGACAAAAAGATCGACGTTGCCGCCCTGCGCCGTAACGTGGGTATGGTGTTCCAGCGTCCTAACCCATTCCCTAAGTCGATTTACGAAAACGTGGTTTATGGACTGCGTCTGCAGGGCATTAACAACCGCCGTGAACTCGACGAAGCGGCTGAGCGTTCGCTACGCGGCGCGGCGATTTGGGATGAAGTGAAAGACCGCCTGCACGATAACGCCTTTGGCTTATCCGGTGGTCAGCAGCAACGTTTGGTGATTGCCCGTGCGATTGCCATCGAGCCAGAAGTATTACTGCTCGACGAACCTACTTCGGCACTCGACCCGATTTCAACCTTAACCATCGAAGAGCTGATAACCGAGCTTAAGACTAAGTACACAGTGGTTATCGTTACCCACAACATGCAACAGGCGGCGCGGGTGTCGGATCAAACAGCCTTTATGTATATGGGCGAATTGGTGGAATACGCCGATACCAACACCATTTTCACCACACCGAAAAAACGTAAGACCGAAGACTATATTACCGGCCGTTACGGTTAATCACCTTGCCCTTGGCAGTGGTGATGTGAGTGATAAGCGATTAACGAAATAAGCCACCGCCTAGAACAGAGTTAAGCATTGCAAACTCCATCTAGGCGTTGATACAGTTGAGTAAAAGGTTGGCAAAATGGAAAATATGAATTTAAACAAACATATCTCAGGGCAATTTAACGCCGAGCTAGAAGATATTCGTAACCGTGTACTCGCTATGGGTGGCTTGGTTGAGCGTCAATTAGAGCAAGCCATCGATGCCTTAAGCACCTTAGATGCCGAATTAGCGCAAAAGGTGATCTTAGGTGACCATAAAGTCAACGGGATGGAAGTCTCGATTGACGAAGAATGTACCCGCATTATCGCCAAGCGCCAGCCCGCAGCGAGCGACTTGCGGATGATCATCGCGATTTCAAAATCGATTGCTGATCTTGAGCGTATCGGTGACGCCTGTGTGCGTATTGCCAAGGCAGCATTAGATAAGCGATTGAATAATCAGCAGCCTTTATTAGTCAGTATTGAAAATATGGGCCGCCATGCGACTCGTATGCTCCACGCCACTTTAGATGCATTAGCCCGTATGGATGCAGAGTCTGCATTGGAACTGCACAAGGAAGACGCTAAACTCGACCGTGAATATGAAGGCATTATCCGCCAATTAATGACCTACATGATGGAAGATCCACGCTCAATCCCTGACGTTTTAGACGTACTTTGGGCAGCCCGTGCGGTTGAGCGTGTGGGCGACCGTTGTAAAAATATCTGCGAATACATTATTTACTACGTAAAAGGTAAAGACGTCCGCCATACTTCCTATGAAGATATGGAAAAGGATATGAAGAACTAAACGCCTTTTATCACAAGGCGTTATCCACAAACGCTCTGCCTAATCCGCAGAGCGTTTTTGTTTAGATGTTTAACTGATTGATGGCCATGAATAGACGGTAAGAAGGTTGGCGAGGTTGTTCGTTATGACGATGGGCGAGCCATGGCATTTGCTCTACGACGCGCAGCAAGTCCTTCCTTGGATGCTCGACCGCCCCGTCCGTGGGGCGGACGGTCGTCTCGCTAATCACCATGGCTCACCTGTTTAGCATTGTCGTAGCCTGTAGACTTAATAATCTTACTCAGCACGCTTTGGGACAGAAGCGTGATAGAGCCGTTGCTCTAACTCTTCAGTTTCGGATTAAAATTTTTTAAGGATTTAACGCCCGCATTTGCGGCTGGTTTGAAGCGCAGCGGAAAACCAGTCCGAC
>NZ_LGYY01000115.1:0-33763 GCF_001308045.1 Shewanella sp. Sh95 | reverse complement strand
CTTTACCTGTGAGGCTTTTACCTGATTGCAGATCTTTAAGGGCTTGTTCGAAGTTAAAAGGTTGGGTCATGTGTCATTCCTGTTTTTGAATATTTTACTGAAATGACACAGAATTATGAACACTACCTAAACCTGCTTAAAATGCTGAGGTTGATTTTGTATTCCTAGATGATTTGGAGCCGTTACATGAGTGATTTAAGTTTTCTCGCTAAAAAGCGTTACACCACTAAGGCCTTTGATCCAACCAAGACAATTCCTGCCGACAAGATTGCCGACATCAAGACCTTATTACAGTTCAGCCCATCATCAACTAACTCACAGCCTTGGCATTTTGTGCTTGCCGGTACGGCAGAAGGCAAAGCGTTGATCGCCCAAGCGACTGAGAACTACGCCTTTAATACCCAAAAAATTCTCAATGCTTCCCATGTGGTAGTACTGTGTACCCGTACTCAACTCGATGAAACCCATTTACTGCAAGTGCTAGAGCAAGAGGCCAAAGATGGCCGTTTTGCCAATGAAGAAGCCAAACAAGGCCAACATAATGGTCGCTCTTTCTTTGCCAATATGCATAAATTTGAGCTAAAAGACGCCCAGCATTGGATGGAAAAACAAGTCTATTTAGCACTCGGCACCCTAATGTTAGGTGCCAGCGTGCTCGATATTGATGCTTGCCCGATCGAAGGTTTCGATGCGACTAAACTTAATCAAGTCTTAGGCTTACGAGAAAAAGGTCTATGCGCTTCTGTGATTGTAGCCCTTGGTTATCGCTCTGAAGAAGACTTTAATGCTAAATTACCTAAGTCACGTTTAGCACAAGAAGTTATCTTTACTGAAATCTAAATCCTGACGCCTAAGCTAACCGTAAGTACCCTTGTTTTGCATAAGTGAACAAGGGTATTTTCGACCTTGCCCCATCACTCATCGTAAAAAAATTAACACCATTCCCGCCAGCAAAGCCTATGCGACCTTGAGGCAAATTGCTCTAAAATCCATCTTTGCCTACACTTTGCACTGTGGCATAGTGTACATCTAGCACGCTGTAATTAGCGGCAAATTTAAGGTAAAAGCCTTAAAAATCTTATGGATAGATGTACACTCAGTTTAATCGCCACACTCGCTTGATAATAACTTAGGATGGGACTGTCAGTATGCTACTCGCAAAACCTTCACTCAGTGCAGAAGCTCAATCGGCAAGGCTTTCGACCACTAAGGGGGATAATCCGTTAATCTGGCCAGTGCTATCGGTGTTACAAGCTTCCAATCAAAGTTGGAAAATCCATCACCTCGCCACCGAATTACAGAGCAGAGGGCTTATCCATCCTTTAGATGAAAACCCGGGTAATGATTTATTTAAGCGTAACTTTCTACTGATGAATGCCCTGTTCGAACTGCAAGAAATGCTTCTTCCTAAGCAATGGTTACAAGTTAAAGCAATGGAAATCCAGATTTTCCGCCTCGTGCCATCAAATGTTAACTTATTGATAACGGAAGAGACTTCCCTGCGAGAATATTATCTTGACTGGAATAACTACGACACCAGCGAAAACGTGGTGAGGGAATTATTAGAGGCTTTCTGGAGCAGTTATAAGAGCTACATTGGCCTCAATGTAAATTTAATGCACAAAGGACATGCCCTAAGAGTTTTTGAGTTAGATGAAAGCGCAACCCCAAAAGATATCCGCAAACAATGGCGTCGTTTAGCCCTCAAATGGCATCCTGATAGACCCGAAGGTGATGCTGCCCGCTTTCGCGAAGTCTGCGAGGCTTGGCAATCCCTGCGGGATATTGCTTAGCGAATGTTGATATATCTGTGATCCCCTTTGCAGTCTTGCAAACTTCTAGGTCTAAACTCCCACGGGATCACAGATTTAGTTCAATATCGGCGCACTAATTCAGCGATAATTAAGCATTTCAAACTAACCTAAAACCATCTTCACGCTGGTATAACACAAGCGTAATTTCAAGATTGAATCAGCTTATCCATTACCATTAGGCACAACGCATAGCACTTAATGTACTGGATTCAATCTAACCGACTTTGAGGGTTCTATGATCAAACCAATCGCCTTGGCTGTCGCCTTAATCGTTGCACCATTCAGCAGCTTTGCAGCAAATTTTGTGGAAGGCACTCACTACACTCAAATTTCTGATAAAGCGCCGAGTAGTGAGCCTAAACTTACCGAGTTTTTCTCCTTCTATTGCCATAATTGCTTCAATATGGAAACCAATTATCTGCCTGATATCAAAGCTAACTTAAACAAGGGCATTGCATTTGATACTAAGCATGTCGACTTTATGAATAGTGCTTTAGGGACTGAAGTCATGCGTTCGCTGGCCGTCATCCAAGAGCTGGATAATAAAGACGCTCTAACCCATGCCATGTTCGCCGCGATCCAAGGAGAAGAAGGCGCTAATGGCCACGACCACAGCGCCCCTGGACATAAGCACGAATCGCAAATCAATAGCCGTGACGACATAAAACAAGTCTTTGCTAAGTTCGGTATAGACGCGGCGAAGTACGACAAACTTGCCGACAGTAAAAGCACAGATGAAAAGCTAGCCCTTTGGCGTGCCCAGCAAAACCAATTCCGCGTTGAAAGCGTGCCAGCCTTTATTGTTAATGACAAATATGCAGTTAACTTAAGCAGCATCAGAACCTTAGACGAACTGATTGGCTTAATTAACTATCTTGCCGTCGAAAAAGATGCACAGGCACCTAAAAGTTCTGGTGGTAGCCTAAACTGGTTATTCTTAGCCTTTGCCGCTGCCGTCGCTCTTGGCCGTCAAAAGCGTTTAAGGTAACAATATAAGCTTCTGTTTTTTGCGAATGGATGCTTTAGCGGACTGACAAGTCTCAATCAAAAATGAATCGATACTAGTCAGTCCCTTCAGTAAGTTAGAGCAAGATAAACTCACTCAGGTTGGACCTAACGCTCAGCAGTAGCAGAAGTTATTGCCTAATAAATTCAATAATATGCGTTGCGGCCAATATGATATGCAGTACTAAAAAGCCAATAAAAGCATCGGCACAAATTTGATGATAACCACGCCAAGTCATTGCCAGTGGTGTTCCTTGGTAAATAAACCATACAACGCCAGTTAATCCTGTCGCGACCAGCAGTACCATGCCAATCCCTTCGATACAACTAAACAAGCCTTTGCCACCGGCTACGGGGAGCTTGCCTTTAAAAAGGCCTTTAATATCCTGCACCAATTGTTCCCAATCGCCCACCAGCCAGGCAAAATACTGGTGCCATTTGCCTTGGAGGCTATTACGCAACAAAAATAAAATCCCTAACGCAGCACACACCAATCCCAGATATACATGCAGATAATCCCAAATGCTAGCATTAGCACGCAGGCTTCGACCGATAAAAATCCACGGACTGGTGCAGATAAGTAGACTTGCGGACAACACCAGCCAAACATGCAAACGCGCCAACAAAAAATCGAATATCAAGGTTAATTTGTTCGACATATAGGTTTATCCTCGATAATCAACGTTAGCCTCAACCGCCCGCTTAGGCTTGGTGGATTTGTAATCCAAACTCATGCACTTTTTGCCAGTCAGTGTATTCAACATTAGTAACAGGATCCGTGGGCCCCTTAGTTAACCACATGATAAAACGTATGATATTCCTATCAAATGCATTATAACCCTGATAATTCAAATTACCGCCAAACACTTGCAACAACTGAGGACGCCAAGTCGTTTTAGTTAAAAACGCCTGCATATAGGGATTGGTCTCAGGGGTATTTTTTTCAGGTTTACGGGCAACTAAACTCACAGAGAAAAATCCACCGACTTTTTGTGTCAGGATTTGCTGATGTTTCTGAATAAATTCATACAGCGCAGGATTATGTTTTCCGTGACGAATACTAGCGCCAATGATGATCTTATCGAAGGACTCCATCGCGGGGACGGCTTTTATATCAGCAATCACCACCGAATTACCTAACTCTTTGAGTTGCTGGGCTAACTGATTCGTGATCTTACGAGTTTGACCATGAACACTGGAGAAGATGATCAGAATTTTTTTCACTTAAGCCTCTATTATCTCAACAAAAATAAGAAAAAGCGGCCAGAAGAAAAACAAGTACGGCGGCCTTATGTTGACCTAAATATACCAATCAATATGATACTCAATGCCTCGCAATCCAGAAGGTAACCACAAGATAAACAATGCGCTTCTATGGATAGCGAGTCCGCTAGCGATATTTAGGTTTTCCACGCAAAAAGCAAACTGCCTATTACGATATTGCATACTAGGTGATTTAGTCATCTATTTACATGAAATAGATCACGGGCTTAGCGCCAAACCATCCCTCGATATTCGGTAATTCTAGCTTGCTCACAAAAATAAAAATCACCACTCTGAGGATCAAAATGTTACAAAATCAGCAATTCTAGCCCTAGTCTAGCAAGCGCGAATAAAAGCAAACCAACTCGGAGACTTAAAGCTTACAATCGGCTAAGCTGGACACTTTTGGCAGAGCGGGTATTCTCCCTAATTTGCCATGTAAATTAGCAGACAAGTGATACAGGATTAAGGCATGAAGGATTCGGATATTTTAATGCTTGCGGATGAAGCCGCTCCCGCTGCGGAGGTCTCTGCCCGTAAAAAAGCCCTTTTACTTGGCCGTCAACTCGGTCTCGCCAGTGAGGAAGAATATCGTCCAGCCAATGCCTCGATTGCCGAACGCGCCCAGCATCGGCAGCGTAAACTCGCCAGCCAGTATCAGGCAAATGTTGAAACCATTTTCGCCCTCGCCTTAAGTTATACCTCTTCCGACATGACGGGGGTGGATCTCGATCCCGACTGGAGTCATCAATTTTTTCTGATGGCAGAGCAAATCCATAATCGAAAAATGCAGGACCTATGGGCACGTATTCTCTCTAGTGAAATCATCAACCCAGGAAACTTTAGCCTGCGCACCTTAGCGCTACTTAAGCAATTAACGCACAGAGAAGCGCAAATCCTCGAAAAAGCCCTAGGCATGGCAGCAAAAGTGAATAATGAGCAGCGCTTAAAACTCATTAGCGGCTATCGGCTCACGGGCGGGATTGGCCAATATTTTCGCAAGCATACCAACATCACCCTAGGTCTCTCGCAATTTGGTCTGCCCTACTCCAGTATTCTCACCCTAGTTGATGCGGGGATACTCCACAGCAGTGAGTTTGAAACGGGTTTACTCAATAGTAAAACCCCCATCCAACTCACTATGCCCGGTATTCAAATGAAGCTAACCCCTAAGAGCGGTAATTTGCTCTTTAGTTATTATCGATTAACACCTATTGGCGATGAACTAGCGCAGCTTGTGCTTCCTAAACAGGACCAAGAATACCTTAAAGCCCTTCAAGCCCTATTTGCCAAGGACTTTAAGATTGAATAACAAGCTGTTATAGACTGCTTCTATGCCAGTGCAGTGAGGCGATTTGGGCTAATAACATCGATTGCGGTTAAATAATCAATCAAAGCCCGAACTTGAGATGCTAAATCCCCTTTGCTGGTATCAATCGTCAACTCAGCGGAGAGCGGGGCCTCATAGGGCGATGAAATCCCAGTAAAATGTGCGATTTCGCCCTTGCGTGCTTTCACGTACAATCCCTTGGGATCGCGCGCTTCACACACGCTAAGTGGCGTCGATACATGCACTTCGATAAATTGTCCAGCGGGGAATCTTGCACGTATGCTATCGCGCTCTTCTCGGGTGGGAGAGATAAAAGCTGATAACACCACCAAGCCCGCATCCACCATAAGTTTTGCTACCTCGCCAACACGGCGTAGGTTTTCATCCCTGTCGGCCACGCTAAAGCCCAAATCTTTACATAGACCGTGGCGCACATTATCGCCATCGAGCAGATAGGTGTGAAAGCCCGCTTCAAATAATGCACGCTCAAGCGCACCTGCTAGGGTCGACTTACCTGCGCCAGAAAGCCCGGTAAACCAAAGCAATACCGGATTCTGCCCCTTGAGTTTGGCTCTGGCTGCTTGGTCGACACTATGTTGATGCCACACTATATTGCTCATAAACACTCCTCAAACCTTTAATAAACCAACGACTAAAGGCATCGTTAAAACGGAAAGATGATCGGCACCATAAAAATCACAATCAGCGAATACAGTAGGGATAAGGGCAGCCCTAACCGTACAAAGTCACTAAAACGATAGTTACCCGCATTAAACACCATCAAGTTGGTTTGATAACCATAGGGCGAAATAAAGCTAGCGCTAGCCCCAAACACCACAGCCATAATAAAGGGCCTTGGATCGACGCCATAATTCAGCGCCACCGCATAGGCAATAGGGAAAGCCAAGGCCGCGGCGGCGTTATTGGTGACCAGTTCAGTCAACAACAAGGTAACTAAATAAACCCCCACAAACGCCCCAAACACCCCATAACCATTGATTGCGCCGAGTAAGCCTTGAGCGAGTCCCTCAGCAAGACCTGTGCTCATCATCAGGTTAGCCAACCCCAAAGCGCTGCCCACAATCACGACTAACTCGAGCGGGAAACGGCGCTTAAGTTCAGATAAGGTTACGGCGCCAATGGCAAAGTAGCTGAGCAGCAATAGCACCAATCCTTTTGCCAAGGGTAAAATCCCCGCCAGACTCAGGCCAATCGTCAACACAAATCCGGCTAATACGATACGACTGCGTTTAGTGTCTAAACGCACATTCAAATCGAGTCCGCTGACGGCGGCAAATTCGATACTCAGCTTAGCATTGGTGCTAAAACCATCCCCCGGCGTCAGCAGTAACACATCGCCCGGTTGCAATACGATATCGCCCAAGCCGCCCTTTAACGGATGATGGCCACGGCGAATCGCCATAACCGCCGCATCAAACTGTTCGCGAAAGCGAGATTCCTTTAAGCTGCTACCCACTAGGCTCGACGAAGGGGCCAATACCGCTTCGACTAGGTTTTGTCCCTTTGCCTGGTGCTTACCAAACCAATCGAGGCCATCGAATTGATGCAACAGCTCCACCGACTCCACCGCGCCACTGAACCGCAGCACATCGTCCGCTTGCAATACTAACTGTGGTGGAACCGGGCAAATACAAATACCGCTTCGCTCAAGCTCCACTAAATAAAGCTTTTTTAGGGCTCTGAGCTTGTTGTCCACCACACTGCGACCGACTAAAGACGAGCCTTTAGCGACATGGGCCTCAAGTAAATAGGGCAGTGCTTCTTCTGTCGTTTCATCGCGTCTGTCGGGCAAGGTATTAGCCAGCATAATCAGTAGCGGAATGCCTAACAGTACAATCAACGCTGCAACAGGGGTAAACTCAAAGAAACCCAGCGCAGGTAAGCCCGCATTATCCACAAACGAATTAACGATAAGGTTAGTGGAGGTACCAATCAGTGTGAGCGTTCCCCCAAGAATCGTCGCATAGTTAAGCGGCAGTAATAACTTAGCGGGCGCATGGGCCTGATTACGGCGCACTACCCCAATCAAAGATGCCACAACCGCAGTGTTATTGGTAAATGATGACAGCAGAGCCGTGGAAAATCCCAACTTTGCCATTGTCATCGCCAACGAGCTATTACCAATCACTTGGCTTAACTTTCCCAGCAATGAAGTCTTTTCCAGCGCTGTCGCCGCAAGCACCAATAACACTAATGTGACTAATCCCGTATTAGTAAAGCTTGTGAGCGCTGCGTCGAGCGTTACCATACCTAGGAGGTAACATATTAAAAAAGCAAATAAAAACAACACCGCAGGGTTTATGCGGCCAGCAATTAAGCCAGCCAACAACCCAAACAACACTATCGCCAATAGCCACAAGTCACTCACAAATTAGGCTCCAAGCTTTGAAATATCAATCGCTTGCCAGTGCGGGAAGTGTTTACGTACTAGCGCATTAAACTCAATTTCAAAGGCACTAAATTGTGAAGACACTTGCTTGCTTACATGTTGGCCTGACACCACCATTACCGCTGCAACTGTTGCATTGGATAAACGGTCAATCAGGATCATGCCGCCAGTATCACGTACCAGAGAATAGGCATCGAAAACGATATCTTCTGTCAGCTCTAAGGTCACGCGAGCGATAGCATTGAGCCCTAGTGTGTCGGCGCTGCTGCGCGCAAGTGTGTTCACATCAACCACATATTCTATGGTCGAGACTGAGGCTTGAGTCTTTTTACCCGCAACCTTGATGTCATATAACTGGCCGAGTTGTAGTGGTTTTTCATCCATCCACACGAGGTCAGCCACGATTTGGTTGGCAACCTGTGGCGCACTTTCTGGCAGAGCCAGTAAATCACCACGGGAAATATCGATTTCATCTTCTAAGGTGAGAGTGACGGCTTGCCCCGCCGTTGCCTCGGCCAAATCACCATCGAAGGTCACGATACGCTCAACCTTGCTGCGTTTACCCGAAGGCAGCGCTACCACTTCATCACCCACCTTGATGACACCAGAGGCTAAAGTACCGGCAAAACCACGAAAATCCAGATTTGGACGCGACACATATTGCACCGGGAAGCGCACGGGTAAGGCACTCAGTTCACGTTGGGTATCAATGGTTTCTAACAATTCCAGTAATGTACCGCCCTGATACCAAGGGGTATGTAAACTTGGCTCGACCACGTTGTCGCCATTGAGTGCGGATAAGGGCACAAAGTGGATATCTAACTCACCAAAGCCTTTAACGAACTCACTGAAATCATTACGGATACGATTGAACACTTGCTCATCAAACCCGAGTAAATCCATCTTATTGACCGCGACCACAAAGTGGCGAATACCCAGCAAAGAGGCAATAAAGGCATGACGCTTGGTTTGGGTCTGCACGCCGTAACGCGCATCCACTAAGATCACCGCTAAGTCACAGGTTGAGGCGCCAGTCGCCATATTACGGGTGTACTGCTCATGACCTGGGGTGTCGGCGATAATGAACTTACGCTTATCACTTGAAAAATAACGATAAGCCACATCGATAGTGATGCCCTGCTCACGCTCAGCTTGCAGACCATCCACCAGCAAAGCTAAGTCGATTGCTTCGCCCGTTGTCCCCATCTTAGCGCTATCATTTTTTAAGCTAGCTAATTGATCTTCATAGATCTGCGCGCTGTCATGCAATAAACGGCCAATCAAGGTGCTCTTGCCATCGTCTACGCTGCCGCAGGTTAAAAAGCGCAACAAACCTTTATGTTGCTGCTGGGCTAGATATTCTTTTACCCCATGCTGGCTGATTTCTGCCGCCATACGATTAGTTTTATTGACCGCTTTATCCATCTTTATCTCACTCTTATCTTGCTCAACTGTTCGTGAAGTCTGCTGGTACTTGGTTGATCTAAAAGCCTTCATCGGGACATTCACGAAATAGGTTTAATCTGTCTCTGAACCTTCGCTCGAAATGCCTTAGTTTAGAAATAACCTTGGCGTTTTTTCTGCTCCATCGATGCACTCTGGTCCGAGTCAATCAACCGCCCTTGGCGTTCGCTCGAGCGAGTTAGCAGCATTTCTTCGATGATTTTTTCGAGATTATCCGCCTGCGAATGCATCGCCGCCGTCAATGGATAACAACCTAAGGTTCTAAAACGCACCACCTCATGCTTGATGGTTTCGCCTTCTTCAAGCTTCATACGCTCATCGTCGGCCATAATTAACTGACCACCACGCTCAACCACAGGGCGCTCGGCGGCAAAATACAGTGGCACTAACTCAATGTTTTCTTGGTAGATATATTGCCAAATATCGAGTTCGGTCCAGTTAGATAACGGGAATACACGAATACTTTCGCCCTTGTTCACAGCGCCGTTATAGGTGCGCCACAGTTCGGGGCGCTGATTCTTAGGATCCCATCGATGGTGGCGATCGCGGAACGAATACACCCGCTCTTTCGCGCGGGATTTTTCCTCATCGCGGCGCGCACCACCAAAAGCGGCATCAAAACCATATTGGTTTAATGCTTGTTTTAAGCCTTGGGTTTTCATGATGTCAGTGTGTTTTGCACTGCCATGGTCGAAGGGGTTAATCCCTTGGGCAACGCCCTCTGGGTTAGTATGAGTTAATAATTCAAAGCCAAATTTTTTCGCCTGCGCATCACGAAAGGCGATCATCTCTTTGAATTTCCAGCCCGTATCCACATGCAGCAAGGGGAATGGGATCTTGCCGGGATAAAAAGCTTTACGCGCAAGGTGTAACATCACCGAAGAATCTTTTCCGATGGAATACAACATGACTGGGTTATCGAATTCGGCTGCGACTTCCCGAATGATCTGAATGCTTTCGGCTTCCAGTTGTTGTAAGTGGCTTAATTCACGCCCGGCCATACTCTTCTCCGTTTACCTAAAATGGGCTGCGACAGGCAGCTGGATTTAACTTAACTATTTCTAAAAAATGTTCTGATTTAACTAAATTTTTGCCACAAACTTGGCGGCATCTGCAGTATCGGGTGCGGACTCGCCCTTAGGCTGAAACCAATTTAAGGTTTCGGACAACCCCACCACTTCGCCAATAATCATCAATGCGGGCATTTGCAACTGCGGATCAGCAGCAAGTTGTTCGAGTGAATCTAATTGACCAATAAAACGTTGCTGCGACTGAGTGGTCGCCTTCGAGACGATGGCCACAGGTGTCTCTGGGCTACGACCTGCGTTGATTAACCCTTGACGGATAATGCCCGCGTTTAAAATCCCCATATATACAACTAAGGTATTGTTGGGATTAGCATAACCCTGCCAATCCATCGGACGGCTTTCGAGCTGACAATGACCAGTGATGAACGTTACCCCTTGGGCGTAATCCCTATGGGTTAATGGAATGCCCGCATATGCCGAAGTGCCGCTGGCGGCGGTAATCCCGGGAACCACTTCAAATTCGACGCCCGCTTCGACTAAGGTTTGTAACTCTTCACCACCGCGACCAAAAATAAAGGGATCGCCGCCCTTGAGGCGTACCACGTTTTTACGGGTATAGGCTTTCGTCACCAGTAACTGATTAATTTCATCTTGCGCCGCGCTATGCTTGCCTGCACGCTTACCGACGGCAATTTTTTCAGCATCTTTAGGAATCAAATCGAGGATATCTTGGCTGACGAGCGCATCGTATAACACCGCATCGGCAGACTTTATAATGCGCCACGCTTTAAGGGTTAATAACTCCACATCGCCGGGGCCCGCGCCAACCAGCCAGACTTTGCCCTTAGTGCTTTGGCCTGGTAAAGATAAAATTTCCATCACATTCCCCGATATGAGATCAATGTGTAGCAATATAGCGCCAGTTATATTCCAGAATAAATATAAAATCATTAATTGTTATATCAAAAAGAAATAACAACCAAATTTGAATTAAGCCAGTTAACTATAAACGAGGTCGGCAAAAGCACCATACTGACTAAAATAAGTTAATTATTTGAAATAACTAAATAAAACATGATAGCAGGGTGAATATGAATGCAACCTAAACTTGCATCACCTCACATAACAGCACTATGTTATTGCTAAAAAATCTACTCAGTCAGCGCGTTAACGCATAAGAAGAGATGCAGTTTCACTCAAGTTAAGTAGTACAAGTGACAGTATTTCTCACAAAAGATCCACAGACTAATGTTAAGCTCGGTAAATAAAGATAAAGCAAACAGACACATCAAGGAGAGTCGATGTCCCCATTTTATCAAGGTATCGCATTAATCGGACTGCTAACTTGTACAGGGTTACAGGCAGAGGAATCTTTAATCAAAGATCGCGTTAAGGATGAACTGGCGACTTCAGAGCGTCCATTTGTAATAACGCCGCATAAAGTCAATTACATTTTACCCGCGACCTATAATCCCGATCCGAATATGAAACCCTATGCAGGGGAGGCCGCCGGAACAAACTATGAACTCGATGAGATGGAAGCTAAGTTTCAGATAAGCTTTAAGTTTCCAATTTGGTACAATGTCTTTGGTGATAATGGTCATCTATTTTTTGCCTATACCAATCAATCCTATTGGCAGGTATACAATAAGGAAATATCTTCACCCTTTCGTGAAACAAACCACGAACCCGAAATCTTTATGCTATTCAATAATGATTGGAAAATTGGCGGTGTGACAAACTCGTTTTGGGGATTGGGCGCTGTCCACCAATCTAATGGTAAAGCAGGTTTATTATCCCGTAGTTGGAACCGCATCTATGGCACGATGATCTTTGATGCTGGCCCACTGGCGTTTTCAACTAAGGTGTGGTGGCGCATTCCTGAGGATGAAAAAACAGATATCCACCAAGCCCGTGGCGATGATAATCCCAATATTGATGAGTATATTGGCAATGCTGAATTTGTTGGCGTGTATGGGATTGATGAGCATAGATTCACTCTCACCGTTAAAACTAACTTTAAAGATATTGACCGAGGTTCAGCAGAGATCACTTGGAGCTATCCCATCATAGGTAACTTACGCCTTTATACTCAATACTTTAATGGCTACGGTGAAAGCCTGATCGACTATAACCATCATAATCAACGTATTGGGATCGGTGTATCACTCAACGATATTCTCTAGGACGTGACACAGCACAAAAAACAGCCATAATTCTATGCTGACACAAACAAACTGCTGCTAAATTGCTCAAGTGCGAGCAACCTAAGGGAGCTTAATGATGATTTGTATTGCCAACAGCGGCATTTACATCGATAGTCGCACACCTTTTTAGCAGTAAGGGTCATCATGGAGGAATATGAGTTTTAGCTATCGAACGGTAATAACTTTGCTGAGCATGATTATTTGCGCGAGCCTTATCAGGCTCGCGTTTTTTGCTATTCCTGAAAAAGAACAACCCACGTTAACGACAAAAGATATTCGCCAAGATCTCTATATTCTGCTCAATCAAATTGAACAACACTCCGCATTTTATGCGTTGGATCCACAACATAATGACAACCAACTCGAACGACTTGCTGGACTGATGACTGAGCAATACCAAGATCTTGTTCCTACAGAACGGTTCGCAGCGGAGCTTACAAAACTGCTTAACGCCTTAAAAGATCCTGGTGCTCAAGTTGCGAAGGTTGACAATAGTAGCGCCGACTTACCCTTAACACTGAGACCCGTCAACGAACAATGGCTTGCCTTAGACCATAAAAATAATCCTATTAGTGCCGAGTATCCTTTTATCACCCATATTGATGGCATCCCCTTAAGTAAGTGGATTTCTGCCAGCCAAGCCTATCTGTCAGAGCCTGCAAAAAATAGCCAAGAAATGCAGCTGATTTGGCTTAAACGACTCAACCTACTGCGGGAAGACTTAGGCTTAAGCATCAAACCTTATGTGATTATTAGTTTGATAAATGATGATTTGCAGACAACGCAGGTCACTATTGCCCTGCCTCCCCCTTCTAAAACGATAGTTAAACCGATTGAAGACGACACAGAGATAAGCTTTGAACGCCTACTCACTCAACTTGATGACTTAGGGCCGACTACGGTCTCAAAACCTGACTATTCACTAGAACAGATAAATCCAACCACGGCTCGACTCAAAATAGATGACCTCTATGCTTTTGAACTCGATAAAATACAACAAGAAGAATTACGTAAAGGTATGGAGCAACCATTACTGATTGTCGATCTCAGGCAAGCGAAGGGATTTAGTCCTAAGTTACTAACCATGCTCTCGCGTTATCAGGATATGCCCGCCATGGACATACCACCTCATTCAGCGGTCGAAAAAATCATGGGGTTTGCCCATTATCGACGCTCGCCAGAGCTTAGAAACGATTATTTAAAACCGTTGAATTTTAAACCGCTTGATGAACTTGAACTCAGCCCTGCGCGACTTAACGTGTTGACACGGCGGCTACCAACTATCGATAAAAGCCGATTTAGTCCTTGGTTTGTTCGCACCAAACCTGAAGTCCTCACCGAAGGCAATAATCGTCTTGCACTGCTTGTCAGTCCCTTGTGTAAACAAGAATGCGAGTGGATCGCCTACCGGACTAAAGCATGGTCGAGAGTGAATTTAATCGGCGAAAAAACCTCTGGAGATTTTGCCAGACAATATCAATTTACCTTGCCAAATAGTGACTTAGAGATTCGATTTAGTAGCTCTCTCACCTATGATGCTAAAGGCGAGTTGCTGTCGGGAAAAGGCACTGAGCCCGATATTTGGTTACCACAAAACAATGATATTGAATGGCAAGGACTCGTGAGTTTAGTTAAATCAGCCAAACCCAAAGCCGTAGATCCAACTAACGGTCGACAAACCAAATTAGCCCAATCTCATTAGGGCGTGTTGACGTTTCAGGGTTATTTTGCAGCAATTAGGCTGGCTTTTATTCAAGGCAAAGTCCGTGCAGTGTAGTTATTCTACATAAACGGACGAAAGCCAGCCAAATGCTGCCCGAAGGGTTCGTCTGGCAAGCCCTTGCTCTTACTTTCTGTCATAAGAGCCGCTCGTCATTTGAGTAAACTACACATCATTCCTCGTTTCGCGAGCTCGTGCTTACCAGAACGAACAAAATCTAATCTCGAAACGTCAACACGCCCTAGTAAAAAGCCAGCAATTTGCTGGCTTTAAAATGCGGTGGAGTGATAAGTTTATTTCTTATCGCTTGCCTTTGAGTTCATCACAGAGCCAAAAACCAGACCTTGTTTATTCACATCAAAGCTCATTTGCACGCGCATATTATAGTCTTTCAATGCTTGCAGCTCTTCAGGCACTGGTTCACCGGTCATTTCTAACAGCGTCAGCACTGGGGTAAACATCTTACCGTAGTCGGCTGACATGCTGTAAAGGCCATTGGCTGATGGTTTTTCGCTCGCCAGTTTATTGGCTAACGCTAAACCTTTATCCCCAGAGTAAACCACTAAGTGTTGTCCCTTAATCGCCAACATCGGTTTGATATTAAGTTCTGGCGGCAACATTAATAGTGGAGATAAATCAGTGGGTTCACCATTATCCGCGACTTGCAGTTCAGCCAACATAGGGGCAAAAGGCTTAACCATGTTGAATAACATTGAAGGATTATCAGCGGTTAAACTGATTAAGGCATCTAAACTTTCGAGTTTAGGCTCTTGATCCTGTGAACTCATCTTATAGTCGAGTAATGACACACTCAGGCCTTTAACACCATTAGCCATGCCGGTAAACATACCCAACATCGCAGGGCTTTGCTGGCTTAATTCAGCCTGTAGCTCGGCCAGAGGCGCGCAGGTCAACTGTGGCTTTTGTAGATCATCCCAAATCGCGGTGAGCGAAGGCGCTACTTCATTAACATCAATCCCAAGGCCCATCGAGAAAATAGTGCTGTTAATATCCGCTAAATGGGCAGGAATAAAGCCGCGCATTTTTTGTAATGCCGTTAAAATTGCTTGGTTTTTGCTTTCAATCACAAAAGAAGCCGCCATATGGCTTTCTTTTTCAGTCGACGTGAATGCGGTTAAACCTCCCACTGTGCGCGGCCAGTTAGCCGCAATCGCGGTTAACTCAGTGCGACATTCTGGTGTACGGATTTGCGCTAACGGATCTTCACCTTGGCTTTCTTCTGCTAAGAACTTGGTGAGCTGTTTAGCTAACATATTGCCATCTTGAGAGGTTATCGCTTTAACAATCTCAACATGGTTGATAAAGCTGATGCTATCGTCCATAAAACCATGGGTTTTAATGATCTCTTGCAACATGCCAGATGCGGCTAAAGATTGGGCGGGTTTCTTCAATCCTAAAGCCATTTCCAATACTTCAGGCTCGATAGAGGAAGCCGAGAATGTGACCGTTAAAATGCCATCTTTATGGGCAAATAATAGGTCAGCTTTATCAGTTGAACCTTCTTCGGCAAACGAATAAGCACGGTAGTCAATCCCTGCTAAAGTACGCTTTTCGTGGGTATAACCACTTTCTTGTTCGGCTTTATCCAGTACAGCCCAGAATGCATCAATTTGATTAATATCTGTTTTAAGAACAGGCACTACACCTAAGGTATAAAAATAAGGCTTGATCTCATTCGGTAAACCGAAAGTCTTAAGCAATGCGGTAGGATCTTTCATTCCATCCATATATTGCTTGTAAATACTCACAAAAAACTTAGCCATTGGGCTATCCAAATCGCCTAACTGAGCTAAGGAATCAGTTGAATATTGCTGGTAATTGCTAGAAATCGATTGCAGGTAGTTTTTCAGTGGAAACGGCTTTAACTGGCCAGTAAACACAGGGGTATCGGCTGGAATATAATCTAGCAAAGGATTGGCTGAAGCACTCGAGCTACTTCCGTGTTGAGTGTACCAATAAGCACCCGCCCCCGCTGCAATAATTGCCGCAGCAATAACAATCTTTTTCATCTAAAACTCCATTTAATTACCGTCAAAGTGACAAAAATAATACCGAAAGCACTGACCTTCGGCATTTAAATACTGACCTATTGTCATTCCTTATTACATCAACATTGCAAAATCAAAAGCTTATTATAACTAATCTTGAGAACGGATAAGCTAAGAAATAACGAATAGCAAATAAGAACTCATTAATATGCAAAAATCCGCGATAATCTACCATTAAAACGTCTTTGACGCTAATCGCGGCATGTGTCAGAAGCTTCCTATTTACTGGGCGCAATCGTTCGAAACCATCCTGTTACAGAAAAGCGTGGGCGCTTTGCAAACGGCGCGACAAATGAAACAGAGTGAGGATGGTGGACATCGAATAATGCCAAATTATTAAAGGTTGGCACCCAGGTATCAGTCAGCACACCTTTAGGAGTATAAAACTGCAGCAGCCCTCCCCAATCAGGATGCCATTCTGGAGTAAAGCCAAAAACAAAAGCAACTTTACGGCCCTCACTTTCCACAACATCATTATGTCTTGTTAAGAAATTCCCCTGAATATAACGACTCGCCTGCAGTGAGGCATAACAAATACCTTCAATACCCGTAATCGTTTGAATAAATTTAAACATGTCAGGGCTGTTAATAAAACGATGTAGCGATGTAAGTAATTCAGGTGAAGGCTTTCCATCTAAGCCTCCTACGAGATGACTTCCATATAAAAAACCAATCCCATTTGCAGCATTGTGTAATATTTTTTGCTGTAAATCTTTTTGAGCTTCAATCGGTAATTGGCGTATTTGTTGATCCGACACTCTCATTGGCTTATTGTCGACAAACATTGCATTATCAAAACTCACTTCACTAGCAAGTGTGTTAGCAATGACAGCTGCGGTTTCATTCTGCCAGACGTGTTGAATATTGATTTTTGCATCTCTAGCATATTCTTCACGCAGTGAAGCCATATCTCGCTCAAAATTAAACTCAAACATCGTTTATTCCTTGGATCATTCGAACGTCTAACACTCATCCTACTCATCAGAGATGCATAATTACAATTTAATAACAAAATCACAATCGCAAATTTATTGTGCCTCACCGACTTTTTTGAGTGTCACCTCACCTAACTGACGCATTTGCTTGCGGATCCAAGCGGAACGTTGTTCAACATAGGAAGAAGGGGGGGAGACTTTATAACGCCAAGGGTTTGGTAAAACTGCAGCCAATAATGACGCCTCATAACGAGTTAATTTAGCTGCACTCTTGCCAAAATAATGCTTTGCTGCCGCTTCGGCACCATAAATTCCCGGACCAAATTCAACAATATTCAGGTATACCTCAAGGATACGCGCCTTATCCCAAAACAGTTCCATTAACAGGGTAAACCACGCCTCTATGCCCTTACGGATAAAACTACGGCTCGACCACATAAACAGGTTTTTTGCCGCTTGCTGGCTTAAGGTACTGGCCCCACGAACCTTTTTACCTTTTTGATTGTATTCGATGGCCGAACTAATCGCGTCTAAATCAAAACCACTGTGGCCAGCAAACTTTTGATCTTCTGCGGCAATCACGGCTAATTGCAGTTCAGGGGAGATTTGCTCAAGCGAGCGCCATTGATGCCTAACCTCACTAATCGGTGCGGGCGGAAACAACGCCCGCTCTATTCGCCAACTCCACATCGGAGGATCGATAAAACGGAGTAGTACCACACTTAAAATAGAGGCGAAAAATAAACCCAAAACCAATTTGGCTAACCAAATAAATACACGCTTAACACCGCGCATCTTAGGCTTAGGGTTTGGATGATTAACTTGGGGACGATTGACATGATCGCGCATGGCATACAAAGGGGCGGTCATTTAATTATCCTCATCAATCACGCCATCCAAACTAACTATTAGTCTAAGAGATTTTTTGCTTACAGTAGAATAGCAAAGTGTAAGCCGATGATAGTAAGTCATAAACTACAAAAAACCGAGCTGAATTGAATAAGGAAGATAAATTAATGATGCCACAAATTTGGCTCAACCTCGGCAGCTTTGACCACAGCTGACCGAGGTGAAAATGACTGATTAACAAGCGCTAGCAAGTCAATCAAACTGCTGGATACTCGCAGCGGCGAGCAAGGTCCTTTGGAAGTGCTACTGTTTTCCGTCTCGTTATATCGTTACACAGCAAACTAAGCCCATAAATAACGATATTCAACAACTTAACTTGGCAAAATACCGACTAAGGTATATCTGCGCAGTAAACTCCCTCAAAACCATCTACGGGAACTTTGTAATATAGCTCAGAACATTCTAATGTGCATAACTCTGTGAGTAAAAATGTACAAAAATTTTATTCTCGGTGAAAAAGCCTAATCTAACTCTATGAAAACAAACTTTATCTGACTTTAATGACGCCAGAATGACACTCAAAACACTTTAACGGCAAAAGCGCTGCAAAATTAAGCAAAACATTCTTTTGGCGGCATAAAATAAAAAATGCCACAGGGAATACTGTGGCATTTTTCTATTTAATCAAATAGATGGTTATATTTCGTAATGCAAACCGCATTCGCGTTTTAAGCCATTAAAGCGGGTTTCTTCTTCAGTCATCCCTAATTCTAAGGGTTTACTCGAATGAGTATCCCCAACAGAAACATAACCTTGATCCCATAGAGGATGGTAAGGCAAGTCAAATTGCGTCAGATACAGATGCACATCTTTGTTCGACCACTCGATAATCGGCAGCAGCTTAAAGCGAGTCCCGTGGATAGCCAATATCGGTAACTCTTCGCGAGTGCTCGACTGGCTGCGGCGAAGTCCCGCAAACCAAGTACCGACTTCAAGTTCCGCCAAGGCACGTTGCATCGGCTCCACTTTATTGAGGCGATTATAACGTTCAAGACCCTCTAAGCCCTGCTCCCACAATTGGCCAAAGCGCGCCTCCTGCCATGCCGCCGTCATCGACGCTTGGTAGACCTTAAGGTTTAAGGATAAACGCTCGGTAAGCTGGTCAATAAACTGATATGTCTCAGGAAAGAGGTATCCAGTATCCGTTAAAATCACCGGAATATCCGATTGCACCTGACTCACCATATGCAGCATCACCGCCGCCTGGATCCCAAAACTGGATGACAGCGCGTGATTACCCGGCAAATAGGCTAAGCCCCAGAGCACTCGCTCTTGAGCCGTCAAGCCAGCTAAGAAGCGATTAATGCGTTCCAGTTCCGCTCGCTGCACATCCTTAGGCGCCGCCAGCAGCGCTTTAAGTTCGCTACTACTTACCACGCTCTGCAACGCGTTCGGCAAGCCGGAACCCGTTGCCCCAGAATCAAGATCAGCCATGGAAATCCTTAGCGGCATCGATAACCGCCTTCACTACGCCCGTGCGGACGGTGAAGTTACCAAAGGTTTCGCCTGCATTTCGCTCAATCGCGTAGCGGGCAAATAATGCATCCAATTCAGCAAGGATCTCAGCCTCTTGGATATTCTCTCTGTACATCTTATTCAGGCGAGTGCCTTCGAAGTTCGCCCCGAGATACAGGTTATAGCGCCCCGGCGCCTTACCCACAAGACCGATTTCGGCGGCAAATGGGCGGGCACAACCGTTTGGACAGCCTGTCATACGCACCACGATTGCTTGATCGCTAATGCCATTCTTTGCTTGGAGCGCATCAATATGGTCAATAAATTCAGGGAAATAACGCTCAGCTTCCGCCATTGCCAATGGACAAGTTGGCAAGGCCACACAGGCAATCGAATGACCACGGGTTTGTGTCAACACTTGGCCGAGTAGACCGTGTTTACGGGCAAGCCCTTCGATAGTCGCTTTATCCTCGGGCGCCACACCCGCGATAATCATATTCTGGTTTGAGGTCATACGGAAATCACCCTTGTGGATCTTAGCGATTTCACGCATACCAGTTTGTAAGCTCTTACCCGGCAAGTCTTTGATACGGCCGCTTTCGATAAACAGGGTTAAATGCCACTTACCATCGACACCTTCTACCCAGCCGTAACGATCGCCGCGATCGCCAATCACCACATCGCGCTTGGGTTCAAACTTAACGCCGGCACGGGCTTCCACTTCGGCCTTAAACTTTTCATAGCCATGGTCGACGATCGTGTATTTCAGGCGTGAACGCTTACGGTTGGTACGATTACCCCAGTCACGCTGCACTGTCATCACAGCTTCGGCAAACTTCATCACATCTTCGGTTTTAATAAAACCAAAGTCATCGGCTAAGCGTGGGAAGGTTTCTACCTCTCCGTGGGTCGAGCCCATGCCGCCACCTGCGGTCAGGTTAAAACCGACTAATTCGCCATTTTCAGCCACGGCAATAAAGCCTAAGTCGTTGGTGTAGACGTCAACATCGTTATCAGGCGGTACGGCCACGGCCATTTTAAACTTACGTGGTAAGTAGGTTTTGCCATATACAGGTTCTACGGTTTCGTCTTCTGTAGTCAGTAATTTCTCTTCGTCTAACCAAATCTCGGCGTAAGCACGAGTGTGCGGCAGCAGGTGATCAGACAGCTTTTTCGCCACTTCATAGGCCTGCGCATGCAGCTTAGATTCCACCGGATTGGGGTTACACATCACGTTACGGTTAACGTCACCACAGGCGGCGATAGAATCCAATGCTTCACGATCCAAGCCTTGGATAATGGTCTTCAGGTTACGCTTTGGAATGCCGTGGTATTGGAACGTCTGACGCGTCGTTAAACGAATGCTGTTAGAGCTGGTGAGCGTCGAGGCAATTTCATCTACGCCTAACCATTGCTTAGGCGTACACACACCTCCAGGCACACGGGCACGTAACATAAAGCTATATAAAGGTTCGAGTTTTTGCTCTTTACGCTCGTTACGCAAATCACGGTCATCCTGCTGATAGAAGCCGTGGAATTTGATCAATTGCTGATCGCCGTCGCTAAAACTGCCCGTCACCGAGGAATCTAACCCCTCTTTAATGGTGCCACGCAGATAATCACTGTCGGTCTTTAGGTATTCGTTTAATGCTAACTTTTGCTCACTCATGGCAACTGCCTCTTAAAATTCGGTCGGCGGCAGTATCTCAGTGGATACTGCTCTCTATCTTTGGGCTCGATTAATTAGTACACGTCTTTTTGGTAACGTTTATGACTGCGCAGGGTCTCGAAATATTCTTCCGCCGCCTCGCTCGACAGTCCGCCAAACTCCACCGCAACCCCAAGTAAGGCTTGGTGTACGTCTTTAGCCATACGCTCGGCATCACCACAAATATAAAGATGCGCGCCGTTTTGCAGCCATTGCCACAGGGCTTGCCCCTGCTCTTTAATGCGGTGCTGCACGTAAATCTTATGGGCTTGATCCCGTGAAAATGCCACATCGATACGGGTTAAATCGCCGTTTTTCAGATACTGTTGCCACTCAGTTTGATACAGGAAGTCCTGCTCAAAATGCGGGTTGCCGAAGAATAACCAGTTATCGCCCTCAGCGCCTTGTGCCACGCGCTCCTGCATAAAGGCGCGAAACGGCGCAACCCCGGTGCCAGGACCAATCATGATGACCGGCGTTTGTGGATCTTCAGGTAAACGGAAATGCTTATTCGGTTCAACATACACTTTTACTTCGGCGCCTTCCTGCGCCGAGGCTAAGAAGTGAGAAGCACCGCCAAAACGCGTTTGCCCTTGATGTTCATCTTCCACCAATGCCACGGTTAAATGCACTTCCGTATCAACCTCACTCTGACTCGAGGCGATGGAGTAAAGTCTTGGCGTTAATGGGCGTAATAATTCCACTAACTTGTTTGCATCGAGATTAGCGTCAGGCTTGAGCTTGTAATTAGCCACTAAGTCTGCAAACTGATGATGTAAGATAAACTGACGAACCTGCTCTTTATCTTCGCTAATAGCAAGTAGCTCAGGACTTGCGGACAACTCGGCCCAAGTTTTGACTAAACCAGGATACAACTGCGTCAGTTCTTTCTTCTCGATCAAGGCTTGCTTGAGGCTGATTGACTCATTAGCGACAGTCACCTTGGCATCGGCCGCTAACCCTAAGCCCGCCAAAATCTCATCGACTAAAGTTTCGCTATTGCTAAACCACACCCCAAGGGCATCACCGACTTCATAGCGTAAGCCTGATTCACCTAAATCAATTTCAACGTAGCGCACATCTCTGTCTGAACCGCGTCCGGTGATCTTTTGGCTCACCAACACTTCGGCACTGTAAGGGTTTTGCTTAGTAAATTCGCTCTCGCTGGCAACTTGCGCCGAAGTTGAATTAATTTCATTCAGTGCCACCACATTAGCCGTGGTTTGAATGAGTGGCTTAACCGCAGTAAGCACATCGGCGTGCCACTGTCCGGCCGCAGCATCATAGTCCACATCACACTCAACCAACGGCAATAAGGCTTTAGCGCCTAATGCCGAAAGCCGCGCATCAAAGTCTTTACCGGTTTGGCAGAAGAACTCATAGCTCGAATCACCCAAAGCCAACACTGAGTAATGTAAGTTGTTTAATTGAGGTGCGCGTTTTGATGCTAAAAACTTATGTAATTCAATCGCATCATCCGGCGCTTCACCTTCACCATGGGTACTGACCACCAGCAATAACAAAGTTTCTTGCTTGAGCTGGCGCACATTGTATTCACCCATGGAGGCTAAATTCACGCTATAGCCCTGTGCTTTAGCCTTTTCGGCCAAGGCTTTGGCAATGCCACGACCATTGCCGGTTTGGCTGCCATAGAGAATAGTTACAGTCTGCGCTGCCTGTGTATCAGACACTGGCACTAGCTGGGCTTGATTCCCTCCCGCATTGGCCGTTGCGGCTAAATAACCACTCACCCAAGCAAGTTGCACGGCATTTAATTCCGCGGTGAGTTGTTTCAGCTTGTCGACCTGCGGTTGCGACAGGGGTGAAGCCAGTGATGAAAGTTCTTTTAACAACATGAGACGGCCCTATGACAGTGTAATACCCAGCAGATTAACGTGGATTTGGAAAAGCAAAAAAGAATAAAATTTGATTTTTAATTCCATTTTGGAATATACAAAGTGCAAAAATTAAGCTACAAAAGTGTGCACTGGTTAAAACTTTTTGATACGACCAGTGCAGAATCGACTAGCTTGAGCAATATGCGCTTGTGTCAAACCAAAGTATTGCCACAATGGTACGAGCCTGCAGTACAGTGACCTTTTGTTGCTCGCTAAGAAGTTTGTTTTAAAAAACAAATTTTATACCAAGTTTGAATGCGCTAACTAACTGCCACAACTGAATAGACGAGTTCATTCTTATCGCGGCCTAGCCCTACCTAGGTTTAGCTCAAGGGAAGCACTCAGGCGGAACGATTATATAAACCATCAGGGAGTAATCATGCAGATTGGAATACCGAGAGAGAGTCTCGTCGGTGAAACTCGGGTCGCCGCGACTCCAGCCACCGTCGAACAGCTTAAAAAGCTCGGCTTTGAAGTTGTTGTTGAGGCCAATGCTGGCTTACTGTCTAGCTTTGACGATGCCGCCTTTGAAGCAGCTGGCGCGAAGATCACGACAGAGGTTTGGCAAGCGGATCTGATTTTTAAAGTCAATGCACCGACCGATGCTGAAATTGCGCAAATTAAAGAAGGCGCGACCTTAATCAGCTTCATCTGGCCCGCTCAAAATGCTGAGTTGGTCGAGAAACTGTCTAAACGCAACATCAATGTGATGGCGATGGACATGGTGCCACGTATTTCCCGTGCCCAATCCCTCGATGCTCTCTCTTCTATGGCAAATATCGGCGGTTATCGCGCCGTTGTTGAAGCCGCGCACCACTTTGGCCGTTTCTTTACCGGACAAATTACCGCCGCAGGTAAAGTCCCTCCGGCCAAAGTGCTGGTGATTGGTGCCGGTGTGGCAGGCCTTGCAGCCATTGGTACCGCAGGTTCTTTAGGGGCTATCGTTCGCGCCTTCGACACGCGTTTAGAAGTGGCCGAACAAATCGAATCCATGGGTGGCCAGTTCCTAAAGCTGGACTTCACCAATGAAGATGGCAGCTCATCGGACGGTTACGCTAAAACCATGTCGGACGAGTTTATCGCTGCCGAAATGGCGCTATTTGCCGAGCAAGCCAAAGAAGTCGATATCATCATTACCACTGCGCTGATCCCAGGCCGTCCTGCACCTAAGCTCATCACCAAAGCCATGGTCGACAGCATGAAGAGCGGCTCTGTGATTGTCGATATGGCAGCACAAGCGGGCGGTAACTGTGAATACACCCAGCCTGGCGAACTCTTTGTCACTGAGAATGGCGTCAAAGTCATCGGCTTTACCGATCTTCCCGGCCGCTTGCCTGCACAATCGTCTCAGCTTTACGGCACTAACTTAGTCAACCTGATGAAGTTAATGTGTAAAGAGAAAAACGGTATTGCCAGCATCAGCTTCGATGATGTGGTCATGCGCAACATGACAGTCGTGAAAGAAGGCGAAGTCACCTTCCCGCCACCACCTATTTCGGTGTCAGCTGCCCCTGCGAAACCTACCGCTAAGGTGGAAGTGAAATCTGCCCAAACCAAAGCGCCTTCAAAACTCAAGTATATTCTCGCCGCCTTGGGTGCTGCGGGGTTTGCCGCAGTGGCCTCCGTCGCGCCAGCCGAGTTTTTATCCCACTTTACGGTATTTATTCTGTCCTGCGTGGTGGGCTATTACGTGGTGTGGAACGTGTCCCACTCACTGCATACGCCTTTGATGTCAGTGACTAACGCGATTTCAGGCATTATCGTGGTCGGTGCTTTGCTGCAAATTGGTCAAGGCTCAACCTTGGTCACTGTGTTGGCGTTTATCGCCGTGCTGATCGCCAGTATTAACATCTTCGGCGGTTTTACCGTCACTCAGCGCATGCTGAAGATGTTCCGTAAGGATTAAGGGGGTATAACGTGTCTCAAGGACTGGTAACAGCAGCTTACATCATTGCCGCCGTGCTCTTTATCTTCAGTCTCGCTGGATTGTCGAAACAAGAAACGGCCAAACACGGCAATTTATTTGGTATCACAGGTATGGCTATCGCCCTACTGGCGACCATTTTTAATCCAGACACCAGCGGTGTCGCGTGGATTATTGTCGCCATGGTGATTGGTGGTGCCATCGGCGTGCGTTTAGCACTTAAAGTCGAAATGACGGAAATGCCTGAGCTCGTCGCGGTGCTCCACAGTTTTGTGGGTATGGCCGCAGTGTTAGTGGGCTTTAACAGCTTTATCGACTTACATCCAGAACAAGTATCACAAGTGGTTGTGGCCGTGGGCGGGGATATGAATTCCACTCTCGCAGCCGTGCAGAATGCGCTGAGCGAAGCGGCAAAAGCGGCTGAAAACGCGCATATGACTGGCGCTATGCTCAACATTCACTTAGTGGAAGTCTTCCTCGGGATCTTTATCGGCGCGGTAACCTTTACCGGTTCTATCGTCGCATTTGGTAAATTACGCGGATTAATTTCATCTAAACCGTTGATGTTGCCACATCGCCATAAGCTAAACCTCGCTGCGGTATTGGTATCACTTGGCCTGTTAGTGTACTTCGTGCAAACCGGTGGCACTATGCCAGCTCTACTGTTGATGACACTTATCGCCTTCGCCTTTGGCTGGCACTTAGTGGCTTCTATCGGTGGTGCAGATATGCCGGTTGTGGTCTCAATGCTGAACTCCTACTCAGGTTGGGCGGCAGCGGCGGCGGGCTTTATGCTGTCAAACGATCTGCTGATAGTAACAGGTGCGCTCGTGGGTTCATCGGGTGCGATTCTGTCTTACATCATGTGTAAGGCGATGAACCGCTCGTTTATTTCGGTTATCGCAGGTGGATTTGGTACCGATGGTGTAGCCTCCTCTGGTGATGAAGAAATGGGCGAATACCGCGAAACCAACGCCGAAGATGTGGCGGATATGCTGAAAAATGCCTCTTCCGTTATCATCACCCCTGGCTATGGTATGGCAGTGGCACAGGCGCAATATCCAGTGGCTGAAATCACCCAAAAACTGCGTGACCGCGGCGTAAAAGTACGCTTTGGTATTCATCCGGTAGCGGGTCGTTTACCTGGCCATATGAACGTACTCTTGGCCGAAGCCAAAGTTCCGTACGATATCGTGCTTGAAATGGACGAAATCAACGAAGACTTTAGCGATACAGACGTAGTGCTGGTGATTGGCGCGAACGACACAGTCAACCCTGCGGCGATGGAAGACCCGGGCAGCCCAATTGCGGGCATGCCAGTGCTCGAAGTGTGGAAAGCGCAAAACGTGATTGGCTTTAAACGCTCAATGAACACGGGTTATGCGGGTGTACAAAACCCTCTGTTCTTCAAAGACAATACCCAAATGTTGTTCGGCGATGCTAAGGCCAGTGTTGAAGCGATTTTAAAAGCGCTGTAATCCGTTTAAGCACTGAATCACTCGATACAAAACTCAACGGGAGCCATTGGCTCCCTTTGCTTTTTTAGAGGGTTTTATTGCGCTAGGCTTCACATACTTTTAAGCCTACTCAGCTAGTCTCTGCGCAGTTTATCGCTTCAGGTAAAAGGAAATATCATGCTGCTTGGATTATTTATGCTGTCGGCAATATTAATCAAAACGTCGTTATTAGGACTGGGTTGGATATCAATTGGTATCGGCGTTGGGGGTTATCTTTTTTGCCGTTTTTACCACATTAATCTTGCAGACCTACTGGTCAAAAAATTTAGACGGCTTTTTATCAGTGGGGCGATATTGCATCTGCTGCTGTATCTCGGCCTTATCGTAAAACTCTTCCTGATCGATAGCCTAGAGGATATTCCGGCCTTTTTAATCAGTCATTTAGTATTCCATCATGCACTCTGCGCACTCATTGCAGCCGCCCTTACCTTTATGGCGATTGGCGTTTACCTTAGCCAGCAAAAGCTAAAGCAGGCAAATATCACTTCCCCCATCGCGAACTAATTTAGCCCCTAAAAACCAAAAGGAGCCACAAGGCTCCTTTTGATAGCAATTCATTTTTGATTATGCCGCTTTAGCAATATCAAAATTAGATAACAACATCACAGCTGTACGGCCGAGTAAATGATTGATGGTACGATCGCCCACTAATCCTAATTCTGCAATGGCTTGCTGACGTGCAGTGCTTACCGCTCTAAACAGAGTGATTTCATTATTGGTGCCGCCGCAGAGGCTGAAGAATAATCTTAACACTGCGCGGTAATGCTCTTCTTGCATCGCTTGCATCCAAGAGGTTTCTAGCGCTTCTTGGCTAGAGAAGTCGAGCGCAGCAACAAAAAGATTGCCAATACGGCTGTCTAAGCGAATTAAAAAGTCGTTCTTCCGCGGAAAGTGGTGACTAATACCTGTGCGGCTAATCCCCGTTGCTTCAGATAACGTGGTATAAGACATTGTCTCAAAGCCAATAGTCAAAATTTGTCTTAACGCTTCATCCATAATCTGATTGATGGTCTGCTCAGTCTGTACTCGCGAGCGCTTAGCCATAATAAAGTCTCCCACTGTTCTTTTTGTGGGATAGAGCTTACCAAAGCCTTTCAGGGATTACTGCTGTTTAAAAACGTGAAACAAGTGTATTTCACTTTTGTTCAGCTAGGGTTCAGTTTTAAACGAAGGATTTCATCGCTTTTGTTTACATATTTATAACATTGAATTTTGTACTAACCAGTCGTGTGCTTTTTGCTCCCCCATTAACAATGTTAGGGTAGGCGTTAAATAACGTCCAAGATCGGATTTACGCCAAAACAGGTATTCTGGCAGGGGTTGTAGCACGGTATCACTAAAAGTTCGTTGTATTAAACTCGAATATTCGCGCAAAACCTGCGGTTCAATTTGTACCATTTGAGGATAAAAATCGGCTACAAAATCACGATAGTGAGTATATTGAACGACTTGAGTGACCTGATATTTATTTAACACCTGTATCATCATTGGTGTCGTCCAGTGTGACATATATTGCGAACTTGTAAGCGCCGCTAGGTTGCGCCGATGATACTGCTGCCAAGCTAAATCAAAATTGCCTTTAGCATTGGCAATACACCAGATGAGATAGAGATCCGCTAACCATTCATGCTGATAAGGTGTTAATTCCTTAGGTAATAAACTCCCCTGCAACGCCAAGTTTTCAAGGTGGCCTAGTTCATGCCAAAGGGTTAATTGTGCTTGTTCTTTTAGATCTAATTGGTAGGTAATACCATCAATATTGGCCAGTTGGATCTCTGGTGTTTCTTGCTCATTGACGAGTATTAGGCCGGAGAAATGACTATCTTCAACAGGTAATACCATGGCACTGCGAAGCCCAAGCTCTGTTTTAAACTGAGCCTCGCTGTGGGGGAGCTGTTCACGAACCTGAGGTGGAAATGTTGCCAGACACAGACTCAATTGCGCTAAAGGACAAAGTAACGCCTGCTTATCGGCAATAGGCACCCAAGTTAAGCTTGATATCAGAGTCAGTGCAATTAAACTCACTGTTTTGCCATGATATTTTGGATAATCGCCGTAGTAGAGATGCCGTCTTCAAATCCCAACACTTGCACTTGGCCGCCCGCAGCAATGACCTCGGCGCCACCCGCAATATCTTCAACCTTATAATCACCACCTTTCACTAAAAGATCCGGTAGTAATCTGGCGATGATCCGTTGTGGTGTATCTTCACTAAAAGGCACCACCCAATCGACGGCGGCTAATCCTGCCAACACCGCCATACGTCTATCCACTTGATTAACTGGGCGACCTTCGCCTTTTAAGCGTTTGACTGAGGCATCGTCATTCACGGCCACGATCAATCTGTCGCCTAAGGCTTTGGCTTGCTTGAGGTAACTGACGTGTCCCGCGTGCAAAATATCGAAGCAACCGTTGGTCATCACCACTCGTTCACCACGTAATTTGGCTTGCTCTAGGGCGTAAGCAAGTTGATCTTCACTCACCACCCCAAAACCAGACTCACCGTGATGCAGTGCTAGGGCCTCAATCAACTCAATACGAGAAACCGTAGAAGTACCCAGTTTACCCACCACAACTCCTGCGGCGGTATTGGCAATAGCGCACGCCTGCGGTAACTCAGCACCTGCGGCTAGAGACGTCGCTAAAGCTGAAATCACAGTATCGCCAGCACCCGTTACGTCATACACCTCACGGGCGACTGTTGGGATGTGTAATTCAGGGGCATTGGCCGTCACTAAGGTCATACCTTTTTCAGAGCGAGTGACTAAGATAGCGTCGAACTGGTACTTGTTCAGTAATCCGCGAGCCTTTTCGAGTAGATCTGCTTCAGAGGTTACCGCGCCAACCACGGCCTCAAATTCACTCATATTCGGTGTGATGAGCGAGGCGCCATGATAACGGCTAAAATCGGAACCCTTAGGGTCAACTAGTACTTTTACGCCTTTGGAACGAGCCAGCGCGATAAAATCCTGCGGCTTATCGATAGCGCCCTTCGCATAATCCGATAGCACTACCACATCGACCGAATCGAGTAAGGCTTCAGACTGCTTAAGTAAGCGCGCACTATCCTGCTTATCGAAGGACTCTTCAAAGTCGAGGCGAATAAGCTGTTGATTGCGCGATAACACCCTAAGCTTGGTAATGGTCGGTTTGTCGGTAATTTTCAACCATTGTGGTTCAACCCCAAGTGCTTGTACGCCAAGCGTTAACGCCTTAGCCGTATCATCATCGCCCACTAAGCCCGCCAATTGCACTTGGCCACCTAAGGTCGCGATATTTAGCGCCACGTTTGCCGCGCCGCCCGGTCTATCTTCGACTTGGTTAATTTTCACCACGGGCACTGGCGCCTCGGGGGAAATACGTCCCGTAGGCCCAACCCAGTAGCGATCTAACATCACATCGCCGACGACTAACACTTTGGCTTTTTCAAATGCTGGCAGAGAAACCTTCATAGCGCTCTTATCAGTTGCAGAAATTAAACCGTGATTGTACCTAATTTTCAGCAAAAGATGAGTTAGAATAAGCAGTAATTTTCAAAAGTAGTGAGTATTTTTGTGGTCGAGAAAGCTGAGTTTTCATCATCTTTATATCATCCGAAACACTGGCCCATGTGGTTTGGGGTGTTAGTGATGCGGATTACCCAAGTGTTGCCTCTATCATGGCAGATGAAATTAGGCAAAGGCATGGGCCGATTAGTCAAGGCACTTGCGGCCAGTAGAACCCATACCGCGCGCCGAAATTTAACCCTCTGCTTCCCGGATATGCCAGAGGCCGAGCGAGAAGCGCTCCTCACCCGTAACTTTGAAGAAACGGGCAAAGCGATTTTCGATACCATTAATGCTTGGTGGTGGTCTGATGAAAAAATCCAACAGCACATGCAGATAACCGGCAAAGAGTACGTTCAAGACACCTTGAACGCTGGCCATGGCGTCATCCTGTTTGCAGTACATTGCCTACCGCTGGAAATGGGCGCGCGTATTTTTGGTCAGTTCCAACCCGGTGTTGGGGTGTACCGCCCACATAACAATCCCGTGATGGAATACCTGCAGGTCAAAGGCCGCCTACGCTCAAACAAAGCCTTAGTATCTAAACGCGATCTACGCCAGATGGTGCGTTGTTTACGTAACCCCGATGTGATTTGGTATACCGCTGACCAAGACTTTGGCCGCTCTAGTGCAGTGTTTATTCCCTTCTATGCCGTGCCAGATGCCGCCACTATTACTGGCGCAACCACGCTGGCAAAGTTAGGTAAGGCCAAGGTATTACCCTTCTTTGTTGAACGCACAGAAGGAGATACAGGCTACCGGATTGAAATCATGCCTCCATTAGATAATTTCCCAGGTGAAGACGAAGTCGCCGATGCCATCCGTGGTAACAAAATTATTGAACAGATTATCGATAAAAATCGTGCTCAATATATGTGGCTCCATCGCCGCTTTAAGACGCGCCCTGATCCAACGGATAAGTCCTTATATAAGTAAGCTTTTGGTTAATCATATCGAGATAAACGCTTAAAAGAGAATACAAAATGCCAAGCAATCGCTTGGCATTTTGTTTATATCTTTCTGCCTAAGGCATCTTGTAGAGCTCTAAGCGCTTAAACATGGTAGTTAAGCACAACACTTAAACCAGATTAAGCCTCCGCCGGTAAGCGAATACCCACATTGGTGACTTTGCCTTCATAGAGTCCCGCAACGACCCAATGGAGTGATTGCCATTGAAACTGGTCCCCAAGTACTGGATGCGCACCTAGCTCTAAAGCAACTAAATCAGCTACAGTCATGCCGCCAGTTTCATCGTCTAATGTTAAGCCATAGATAGGTGCAAGATCCGCCAATTTAACCTCGGTATCGATAAAGAAGTCACCAAAGAAACGTGGAACCTCCTTGGTTTCAGGGGCTTGGCTAAAGAGGTTACTCAATGCTTCAAGGCTCTTTTCCTGCCCGAGTACGCACAGAATATCACCCGCCTCTAAGCACGTACTTCCCGAAGGATGCAATAACCTGTTATTGCGAAATACTGCCGCAATGCGAGTACCATCGGGCATTGCTAAGCGTTTTAGCGGTTCACCAATACACCACTTACTTTCACTCAAACGATAGACAAACACTTCCCATTCGCTGCTCGGGTAAATTTCAACCCCCGAACGCGAAACGGGCAAAGGCTTTGGGGGCAATTCTACCTTTGCTAAGCGTGCAGCCGTAGTGAGTGACGCCCCTTGGACTAGCAGAGAGACTAACACCACAAAAAAGGCCAAGTTAAAATACAATTGTGCCCCAGGAAGCCCGGCCATCATTGGGAATACCGCTAAAATAATCGGCACGGCGCCACGAAGCCCGACCCAAGAGATAAACCAGCGGTCACGGCTGCTAAAACTCTTAAAGGGCAGCAAACTGAGCCATACCGCTAAAGGTCTGGCAAACAGGATCATCCCAAAGGCCAGTGCTAAGCCCGGCAGCCAAATATCTAATAGATCCGAGGGGGTTAGGAGTAGTCCCAAGACGAGAAACATGCCGATTTGACTCACCCAAGTCATTCCATCCAATACGTTTAATATCGCATGACGTCCACGAGTTGGCTTATTACCGAGGAATAGGCCAACTAAGTAAATCGACAGAATGCCACTGCCACCTAGCTTGTTCGATGCAGCGTAAATAATAAGGCCGCCACTGAGCACGAGAATCGAATATAGACCTTCAGCGAGTTGACTTAAGTTCACCAATTTCCATAGCAGCCAGCCACCACCCAAGCCTAATAAAATTCCCAGCCCAAATTGTTTAATAAAGCTAATCAGCATAAAGCTTGCAGATAGCTCGGCATCGACATTGCCGAGAATGGCAATCAAGGTGACAGTTAAAAATACCGCCATAGGGTCGTTACTACCCGATTCGATTTCCAGCGTTGCTCCAACCCGCTCATTAAGGCTGCGTCCCTTTAACAGTGAGAATACCGCCGCCGCATCGGTAGAGCCGACAATCGCTCCCACAAGCAAACCTTGTAGCCAATGTAAGTCAAATAGCCACGCAGCCATAATGCCTGTGATACTGGTGGTGATCGCCACCCCAAAGGTTGCCAAGGATAACGCAGGCCACAGTGCGACCCTGAAGCTCGCGACCCGAGTGCGCATACCGCCATCGAGCAAAATAATGGCTAAGGCTAAGTTACTGACAAGATAAGCGGTTGAATAATCATCGAAGAGAATACCGCCGGGACCATCTTCACCAGCAAGAATACCTACGGCGAGGAAAATTAATAAGATAGGAATCCCAAGACGGGATGACATGGGACTAAGCAAAACACTCACGGCAGTAAGTAAGGCACCGATCAGAAAAAAACTATTGATGGAATCTGCATCCACACATGCCTCCTTAAATGCTGCTGGCTCAGCTAAACGATAGCAAAAACACCTAGATTAAAAATGACTCAATTAAAAATTTCAGTGTTTCTATACTAGCATAAAAAATGCAGATTATTGGAGTTTTAAATATTAAATTTCAATCATCTACACTAAAATAATCATCAACAGTAACTTTAGGCTAATTTTCAGATAAAAACACATAAAAAGACAAATACAACCAGAACATCAAACCATAAGCATAAATAAAATAAAGCTTATATTTATCAAGTTCTTTAAAAAATAAATCCGACACAAACTTTCCATTTTTAATCAAAAAAATATCGGTAACCATCTAAAAAGACACCATATCGATAAAAACACACACCTAACTATATTTATCGCCGCAATACCTTGAAAGAGCACATTAAATTGAATAGTTCATTGGCTTTGTTTCCTAAATCGATTCAGCGAACAAAGCCCCTCATAATCGTCTAAATATCAAACTACACGGTAAGTTACAGGCATGCCTAGCCCTGTAAGCTTGTTCAAAGCCTTTATCATCGCGTAAGTTTCTCCCACCTGACCGTTATAATTTCGCAGGCTCAATCTACCACCAAGTAATTGCTTTACCCTGTACATGGCAGTTTCTGAGATTGACCGCCGATGATAACCATACCGTTTTTTCCACTGCTTATTTGAACCATAAAGCTGTTGCCAACTGACCGCTAAGTTACGCGGATGTCCGTGTTCCCAGAGTGCAGCACCTTCCC